>NZ_KV787360.1:0-1292 GCF_001807075.1 Corynebacterium sp. HMSC14B06
GTGACCTTGCCCCCGAGAAACGTATCCCTTAACCCGGTGCCGGGGTTGAGTATCTAGGGTTGTTGCCTTTGCCAGTTCTGCTCGTATTGCATCGGACTTACGTAATGCAGCGTCGAGTGCAGGCGCTCTTGGTTGTACCACAGCAGCCAGTTAATGACCTCGTCCTTGGCAGCACGTCGTGTTTTGAATCTCAAGCCATGCAGACGCTCCACCTTCAGCGAGCCGAACACCGTCTCGCTGCACGCGTTATCCCAGCAATTTCCCCGTCGACTCATTGAGCTGACAATCCCGTAGCCCTGAAGGACATGACGAAAATCAAAGCTGGCGTACTGGCTCCCCCGATCACTATGGAACAGCAGTCCTGAGGACTTCTGTGGATGACGCTTGAACCAGGCCATGCGCAACGCATCAATCACCAAGCTGCTTTTCATTCGTTCGTCCATCGACCAGCCCACGATCTGGCGGCTGAACAGGTCTACCACTACCGCCAGAAACAGCCAGCCCTCATCTGTCGGGATGTAGGTGATGTCGCCCACCCAAGCCTTGTCAGGCTCCTTCACGGCGAACTGGCGATCCAGCAGGTTTTCCGAAATGGGTAAGTCATGAGCGCTATCAGTGGTCACTTTGAAACGTCGTTTGCCCTTGCCGCAAATACCGTGGAGCTGCATCAGCTTCTGCACACGCTCCTTGCCGACACGGACCCCATCGGCCAGTAAACCCCGCCAGATACGAGGCCAGCCGTAGCTGCCACGACTGCGGGCATGAATGGCGCGGATGTGGACGAGCAAGGCCGCGTCGCTTAAACCTCGTTGAGGGCACTTAACTGCACAGCGAGCCTGGTGGCAATGAAAGCCGGTCGCACTGACGCCCAGCACCCGGCACTGCACAACGATAGGCCAGAGACGGCGATGAGTAAAAATGAACGCGTACTTCAGCTGGATGCTTTTGCGAAGTACGCCGTCGCCTTTTCCAGAATGTCGCGCTCCATCTTGACGCGTGCCAACTCGGCTCGTAGACGGCTTATCTCCATCTGCTCAGGAGTGACAGGCTTGATGTCAGCGCCGGTCAGCCTGCCTTGGCGATGCGCCTTGACCCAGTTGAACAAGGTCTGGTCGGATATACCCAGCGAGCGGGCAGCGGCAGCAAGCGTCAGGCCTGTATCAACCAGTCGCACGGCCTCAAGCTTGAACTCGAGGGTGTATTTAACGCGGTCTGTCTTGGGCTTAGTCATGTCGTATCCTTGCGGCTATTGAGGCACCTGGCAAGGGATACGTTTTTCAGGGGCAAGGTCA
>NZ_KV787361.1:0-32422 GCF_001807075.1 Corynebacterium sp. HMSC14B06
GATTTGTGGTGTGTGGTCTGGGGTTATGGTGGGATGCGGACACACTTTTCTTTACTTAACCCGCCAAGAGGGCGCAGGGGCGGCGGCAGGAGGGCAGCGACTAGCCGCCGAAAATTGCCAGCGCGTCGGCAGCGAACGCTTCAATGATTGCGGAGTTGTCAACATCTCCCGCGCGGTTGATGTAGGCGGCCTCCGTAGTCGAGGCGGAGGCATGGCCCAGTTGCAAGGTGGCCAGCGCCGCGTTGCCCGTTGCAGCCATGGCGGTCGCTACCGTGTGACGGAGGTCGTGATAGGAAATCACCGCAGGCAGCAGCTCCCGGTCGGCCTGCGCCACATCGTCGCCGGCGAGGTGCGGCAAGCCTGCCCATGTTAGAGCCCGGCCAGAGTTTTGCCAGGGTGGGGGTATGTGCCGGATGGGTCGTCACGCATAGGCAGTACCCGCGTCGTCGGTGCCCCTGTCGTGCGTTGGCCGTGGAACAAGCTCGTAGGCTTATCGGCCAAGCGCTCGGCAATCCTTGAGTCTATTGGCCCGAGAAGCTGGTCTGGCAAAAACATGTAGGTGTGTGACGATCAGCTATAACTTTCCTCCTTGTAAGCAGGAAACCCGCTCGCCTCTCATGACAGCAATGTACTTGGATAACCACATCGCTACTTGACCGTAGATTGATGTAGCGATACGATTTGAACATGTTCAGTGAACAAGTTCAATCAAGTCGTGCTACTCAAAAGGAGGCGACGCGCAATAAAGTCTTGGATACCGCCTATGCCCTTTTTGTGTCAGTCGGGTACGCGGATACAAATGTGCGTGCCATCGCGCAGAAAGCTAACGTCAGCGTTGGAACCGTTATGAACGTCGGGAGCAAGCAGTCGCTGTTGATTCAGACCATCGGACATCGAATCACCGTCATGCACGATGAGCTCCGTGGACAATCAGACAACCTTCTCGACGTTCTCGCTCCTTTCCTGAAAATGTTTACTGGGCAGGAAGAATTATCGAAAGCGTATGGCGCTGCCCTAATCACACAGGGAGACAACGGAGAGATTCTCAACGAGCTTCGAACTCTCTTGGTAGATGAAATCGTGTTGCGCCTAGGCAATATGCTCCCTAAAGATGACGCTAAAGAGTTCGCGACAATCCTTTACAACATTTATCTTGGGTTGCTTCTTGGCTGGGCTGCCGGTGCATACGACACCGACGAACTATCCATTCACGCGAACAGTTCCATCTCCCGTCTTAAAATCGCGTACGGAGTAAAATAATGATTCTCGAATCTTCGCCTGCTTGGCCCTCCATCATTCTTGCAGCCATTTTGTTCGGAGACGCGGTACTCTCGCTCAAACCCGTAGCATTCATCGAGGCCTGCCTCAGAGGAGTACGACTTCCTACAGAGTGGTGGTGGGCTCTTATCGTTATCAAGTGCCTAGCAGCAAGTGGACTCATTATTGGGCTCTGGATACCAGGCATTGGAATAGCGACGATGGTTGGAGTCATTGCCTACTTCTGCACCGCAGCAATCGCACATATCCGAGCCAAGTTTCTAGGTAGCGAGTTTTGGGTCAATTGCTTAGGGATGCTCGCTATTTCACTAGGCGCTCTCATTGCGACACTATTGATAGCCTGAAACGACCAATTTACCAATTGTGTTCGCCCATTGAGGGGCGCCGTTGCCCGCGCCGGGCGGCTTGCCGCGGGTGCCTGGGACCCGCTAGCCGCCTACCGCCTCGCCGGCCTGTCGAAGGGTATGAGCGTCTGCCTCGGTGCAGAAGGCATGACAAAGCCCTAGCTGATGGGTCGGGGTTGTGGGATTTGCAGAGTGGCGGGCTGCTGCGGGACTGGTAGATAGGCGTCCAGCTCTTCGACGGGTATCTGCGGTACTGCATCCGAGATACCAGTGGCGAGCGCTGCGCGACTGGGCCCGCGCCGGGATGTCACACCCGACGACGTGGGGTGGCAGGAGCAGTAACCGGAATTGAGGGGTTGGGGGCAATCCCAGTCCATTTTTATGCGTGGGGGGTAGGGGTGCGACGGGCAGGGGTTGCTGGGGCAAGGGGTGTGTGGCCCCTAGTCGACACCGTGTAGCCACCGCCGGTTAAGTCTTGTACTCAGGCTGTGGCGTATGTCCAGCTGCGGGTCTACTTCGGAAAACTCCGCACTTCCCCAAAGACTTTCCTCAAAAATTAGTAGGGGAGGTGTCCCTGTGTGGCGCGAGAAACGGCTTTGACAGGCATAAATGGCATTATAGGTCAAACCTTTACAGGGTACCCTAACGGTAGGTTACGGGTTCGAGTCCCGTTTCCGGCTCCAAAACCCCAGGCCAGGAAGTTTTCCGGCCTGGGGTTCTTTGGTTTAAAGGGTAAAATGTAGGGGTTAAGTAGCGTGAGGGGTGAAATCGTCTAACAGAACGTCCGCATCCCCTCTGTCCCGTAAGTCGGCTTAGAAGCTGGAAGAACCGCCTGAACCGGAAAACCCTGAGCTAAACCCGCTGTTGACGCCACCGCTACTGGAAGAGCTGTCGCGGGCAGTGGTGGCATCGCTATCCCAGGTGCTCACGACATAGAAGGGCACGTAGCCGTGGTAGCCAGAGCCAGCGAAGAAATCAGAGTCGTAGATGCGCGTGCGCTCGGGGCGCTCGTCGGCCTCATTGCGCTTCTGCAGCTGGGACTGTACGTGCTCCGACAAGAGCGCGGAGCGATCCAAGAGTTCTAGGTAGCGCTCCATGAACTGCGGATGGTGTGGTTCCTTGGATAATTCAGTGGCGGCATCTTCCAACTCCTTCGCGTGGCGCTCAAGCGCCGAGTCGATGCTTGCGGCCAAGTAGCCTGCCTGTGCCAGATCCTTCTCCAGCTCGTAGAGTTCATAGCGGCGAGCATCCGCATCAGCGTTCTCAATGCGGTGCAGCTTTTCAATATTGGCCTCAGCGGTTTCCACGCGCTCGCACAGTTGGCGCGCGTTGGCGATGAGCTCGGAGTGTGAGCGGAATTGCTCATCTGGCGCATCCGCCGGAATCGACATGAGGAAACCAACCTGGCTATCGATTGCTAGGAAGTCATCGCGCAAACCCTCCCAGTCCTGGCGCAGGCGCTCATCCACCAGCCCTGATTGGAGCGAGTGCGCTCGAATATCAATCTCCCTTAGCCGTTGCGCCACATCGGTGTAGGTCTGCGACACGTAGTCCCAGTCCTCGCGTGCCTGCTGTGTCTTCTTCTGCCGGCTGCGGCGTACACCGCCGGCGAGGCCGACACCAGCGCCGCCAACGCTCAGGCCCGCCACCCCGAGGCCAACGGCCGCCGCCATCCGGTCCTCTTTTGCGCCCTCGTACTGAGTATCCGCAGCACGGTCTACGTCGATTGCAGCCGCTGCGCCAGCAAAGAGGCCAGCAGGAATGTTGTCATCCCGCACGCCCGGCTTAATTGCTTCGATGGACTGTTTCAGATGGCTGTCATTCTTGCGTAGCTTCATTTGAGCAGCCACGTCCTCACCCGCGAAGACGAAGGCTTGGCGCGGATCAAGGCCCACGCCGACGAAGACCTGGCCATCAGCAAACTTATCCTTGCCGATGAGCTCCTGGTGGTTATCGCGCAGGTACTCCTCTACGGAGTCATTAACGTTTTCCTTGTTCTCGGCAAAGACCATGTAGTGCAGCCCTTGGACCACGTCAGGGGCGGCGATCCGGGAGACATCGCGAAGCATGCGCTGTTCTTCCTCCGGGGTGAGCACATCGTCTGAGTCCATGATGTCAGCCTGCACCTCACGCTGCGCGGGCTGCATGACGTAGTCAGAGCGCTCGGGCGAATCAAAGACCGCCAAGCAGGTGCCCGCACCGACACCTCCGAGAAGCAGGCCGCCCACTGCTGCTGCGCCGATGATGGCACCGATGGAGGTCACTTTGGGGCCGCGGTTGGATGCAAAAGGTTTAATATCGCGAGAGTCGGTCACGGTGATTCTCCTATTCGCGAGCGATCGGCCCCGCCAATTTTATCCGGTTTAAGGAGGTCGGGCGGGGAACAAAGGGTGCGTTTGAAGACTGATTAAAGGGCAAATGCCTGTCGGGGGCTGGGGCGGGGGAATTTTCTTTCACTTATGCGCACGTTGTCGGAAGTCCCGGTCAACATATGGATGAGCTATTCACTTATGGCCACGCTGCTGCGTATCGATAGGTGAATATTGCATCGATAGGACAGCGCAACGCCGCCAGCAGGACAGCGCAACACCGACAGCAGGACAGCGCAACGCCGACAGCCGGAAAATCACAGGCCACGGAGCTTTCACATCTGCAACTCTAGCCCCACGCTTCACAGGGGTTACATGCGCATGTAAAGTGGACTTTGTTCTTAAGTCATAAGCGTCGATAGGGCTGGTCTCGGGGAAGGGCCTGCGCTATGGGCGCTTTTGGCATTTTTCTGCAAAACCTTCCAGAAAACCCCACAAGCTGGGGTGATTTCTCCGAGAAAAATATTCTACGATAGAGCCATGTCAGAGGTGCTCTTTGTCAGTAGTTCAAACATGGGACTCTCACGCGTACTAGAAGGGCTGCTGCGGCAAGCTGCCC
The DNA here is from genome assembly GCF_001807075.1 of Corynebacterium sp. HMSC14B06. Taxonomy (NCBI): domain Bacteria; kingdom Bacillati; phylum Actinomycetota; class Actinomycetes; order Mycobacteriales; family Corynebacteriaceae; genus Corynebacterium; species Corynebacterium sp. HMSC14B06. Next base: position 4,551 of record NZ_KV787361.1, read on the forward strand.
CAGGCCTGACAGTGTTGTCAGCAGGTATCAGCATCGATGATGATGACCGCGGTCTGGATGAAGACGCGCGGCGTGCGCTCTGTGAGGTGGGGGCACGGTGTGATGGGGATCCTCATCAGCTCACGCCGTCTCTCGCAGACAGTGCGGATGTGGTCATTGTTGTGGGGAAAATCGACGTTTCGGACTACATCGCGCCAGATGTAGAGACTGAGCGCTGGGAATATGATGACCCAGCTGACCGCGGGATTTATGGTTATTCCCGCTACGCGGAATTGCGGGATTTCTTCACTCTGCGCGTCAATACGCTGGCGGAACGGTTTGCTGCCTAAATAGTCGCTGAAATAGTCGCTGTCTTAATAAAAGGTGGGGCGCGGGAACCGTCGTAAAGCATGTGCTGAAGCTGACACACTTTTGTTTTCTGACAATAATGCCCGCGTTCGCCCGGTCAACACCTAATGTAAGTAGTTATGTCTATTGGTCCATCGCTGCGACGCACCCTGTACAAACTTGCTGAGAAAGAGATGTCCCCGGCTAAGGCAAAGTTCTTGCTGAACATTTGGCCGCCGCTGTTTGGCACCGGCATCCGTATCACTGAGATTGCGGATGACTGGTCTGAGGGGCGATTGGAGCTGCGCCTAAACGCTCTGACTGCGAATATGCATGGCGCGGCATTTGGCGGTGCACTGTTTTCGATGACGGATGTGCTGTTTGGCACGCTGGTTATGCAGCGTCTGGATGTCAAGAAGTACGAGGCGTGGACGCGAACTGGGTCGTTTGAATTTATCCGGCCGGGTAAGAATGGTGCGTACCTTGAGGTAGAGGTGCCGGATGAGATGGTCGAAAAGCTTAAGGCCGAAACTGAAGGTGGCTATTCGACGGTCGTTCCATACACCTCTGTAATCCGAAACCGCGATGGCTCCCTGGTCGGTATTGGTCAGCAGGAGCTCTACGTGCGCCGTCGTGGTCGTAAGAAGCCGCCGGCCAATCCGAACCAGCAGGATTGTGTTGCCGGTGAGAACCTCATCTCTGCTGCTCGCACTCTTGCACGGCTGGGGATGCGCGGGGTGGAAAACCGTGATGTGCTCGTCCAGCAGGAACGCACCGCACGACGCTGCATTTCACCAGAGTCGCGTGCAGTCGCATGGCTCCACGGGGTCCTCGAGTACGGCGATGTCACTGTCGACGACTACCGCGCCGCAGGGCTTCCCGACGTCGTCATCGAGGCCCTCACCTCCGATAACCCCTCGCCAGCCGCGCAGCAGCTGCTTGCGGATGTCGTCACCGCGCGCGAGTCGCTGACCAAGTTCTAGGTCGAAGCTCTACGCCAATAGCCGAGTGATCAGTTCGATCACTTCGGGGTCTGTTTGCTGCTTCCAATGCGCAACAGACCTGCCCTCCAGCTCGGTTTCGAGCAAAACAGCTCGACTGTCCGGCAGGAAGCTCTGCGCGGTATCGGACCACGGAATGACCAGGTTGTCATGGTGGCTGATGACATTAATCCAGTCAGGTGTGGCTGCCTTGCGCCTTCGGAGGTGTGGGGCAGTGTTGGCTGCAGGAAGTTCATATTGTCCTGCCGCTACCGCAATTTGATCGGCTAAAGCCTGTCCCATTAGCCAGCGGGCAGGAGCCCCATTCCACCAGCCCAAAATGCGGGAGATCTCAGTCAGATTTACACCGCCGACAGAGCCCGACACACTGATGACACGTCGAAACGAAAAACGCTCGCATTCATGGTTTGCAAGACGCGTAAACAGCAGGAAAGCCAGTAGCCCACCCTGCGAGTGAGCCACAATATCGACCGTGTCCGAGTTCGTTTCAGTGCAGACTCCGTTGATATAGGCCTCGACTTCGGCGACAGAATCTACGAGGGCAGCAGTGCCACGGTCTCCGTAGGCCGGTACATAGACTCGGCGGCCGCGGGCACGGAGTCCGTCGGCAAGCGGTGCCCACGCGCCGGGACTATCGAGCGTGCCATGAAGTGCGATAACCGGAACGGGGTCTCTGAGGTCCCCCGACGCTGGACTTGGATTTGGCAGGGACGGATGTGCGGCTGTCGGTGGGAAAATCCGCGTTAGGAGCGGTCTATTCCGCATGCTCGATTGGGTCAAAATCCTCGCCTACCAGCTTGAATAGTGCCTCGCGAGTAAGCGCGCGGGGGCGCCAATCGTGCGCCATCTGCTCATGCAAAACGATGGCTTGAGGGAACGTGTCCTGCACATAGAGATTGGTGACCATGCCTGTGTCACCATCATCCAAGAAACAGGACTGTGGAGGGGAAATGAGCTGGTCATACTTGGTGGCAATGCAGGTGTAAGTAACACCGGGACCGAGGATATCGTGGGAATTGGAGTTCAAAACCATCTTTGAACCCGTGAGCTGTTCCAAACCGGAAACGCCCCAATAGCTCTGCACAAAGTTGCTCATCAGCGACTTTGTGCCGGGGATCTTAGTGATACTGGAAGCGATGCCGCCCAGATTGGTGCCGTGATTGGGCGCGGCAAGGCAGACAACATGCTTGATGTACTTGGAAATGCGCAGAGAAAGCAGGGTGGCAATTAAGCCGCCTTGCGAGTGCCCCACGATAACGGCGTGCTTTGCGTCAGTGGCGTGCAGGACAGCCTTGATGTAAGGCACGAGCATGTCGATGGACTGATTGATGGGGTCTGTTGCACGGTGCCCAAAATCTGGCGCGAAGACAGCCCAGCCATCCTCCCGTAACTGACCGCCGAGGGTCTCCCAAATGCCCTTGACCTGGCCTGTTCCATGCAGGAGGATGACCGGCCACGGCCGGGATTTGGACACTTTGGCTCCCCAGTTATCTTCGAAAACACCGCGCAGCGGACGGAAGATGGCATAGGGGAGCGATGCTGATCCTTCAGCTGCAGCCGGTTGTTGCGCCTCCGGTTCCTGCGCTTCAGGGGCAGGGACTACCGGAAGTTGTTCTTCCCGAAAATCCTCGTTTGAAGCGGCGATTAGCGCACCAACTTTCCGTCTTCGTCAGTCCCGAGGGCCTTCCGTAGCTTGGCGGCGGCCTCATCCATGGACTCTGCGGAAGGATTGCGATCTACCGACTGTAGGTTGTACCCGGACATATCGTGGGCAGGGAAGATATGAATGTGCGTGTGCGGAACCTCGAAGCCGGCGATGAGGTAGCCAGCACGCGGAGCGTCAAAAGCGGAGACAACAGCCTGACCAACCTTCTGGGCAACCTCATTGAGGTGGGCCCATAGCTCAGGCGAGGCGTCCGTCCACTTGTCCACCTCTTCAACAGGGACGACCAGCGTATGACCAGGCGCAATTGGCTCGATGGTCAAAAATGCGACGACCTTGTCATCGCGGTAGACAAAACGACCGGGGAGTTCACCGTTGATGATTTTGGTAAATACTGTGCTCATGTGCCAAGGGTAACCCGAATAGCGGATTGAGGGGTTGGGTGCGATGAGAGTTATCCGGGCTGATTAGTAAGATGATTGCTATGCGCATCCTCGTAATTGGCTCCGGTGCCCGTGAGCACGCCCTGTTGTACGCAATGAGTAAGGACCCGCAGGCTACTGATCTTCACGTAGCCCCTGGTAATGCGGGTATGAGTGAAATTGCAACCATGCATCCACTGGTCGTGGATGACCCCGCTGGCGCTGTTGCGCTGGCCAAGGAAATTGGGGCCGATTTGGTTGTTATTGGCCCTGAGGTTCCGCTGGTCGCGGGTGTGGCAGACGCGCTGCGCGACGCTGGTTTCGCAGTCTTCGGACCGAACGCTGACGCAGCTCGGATTGAGGGGTCCAAGGCTTTCGCTAAGGACGTCATGAAGGCAGCTGGGGTAAAGACCGCCTCGGCAGAGGCCATCCAGCCGGAGGCCTCCGACGAAGACATCGAGGCCGCCATTGACCGCTTTGGCCCGAACTGGGTCGTGAAGGATGACGGTCTGGCTGCTGGCAAGGGAGTCGTGGTCACTAAGGACCGCGCTGAAGCTCTCGAACACGCAAAGGCTGTTCTGGCCGCCGGTAACCCGGTGCTGCTGGAGTCCTTCCTGGACGGCCCGGAAGTTTCCCTGTTCTGCCTGGTCGACGGCGAAATCGTCGTCCCGCTGTTGCCGGCTCAGGACCACAAGCGCGTCGGTAATAACGACGAGGGGCCGAACACCGGTGGCATGGGTGCTTACAGCCCGCTGTCCTGGCTGCCGGAAGGCGCAACTGAGCGCATTGTCACCGAGGTCTGCGAGCCGGTCGCTCGTGAGATGGCCGCTCGCGGTTGCCCGTTCCAGGGTCTGCTGTACGCAGGTCTGGCCTGGGGCGAGGACGGCCCGGCTGTCATTGAGTTCAACTGCCGTTTCGGTGACCCGGAGACCCAGGCCGTGCTGGCGCTGCTGGAGTCCCCGGTGGCGCAGCTGCTCAACGCCGCTGCTACCGGAACATTGGCGGACTTCGGTCCGCTGTCTTGGCGTGATGGTTACGCTCTGACTGTTGTGCTGGCCGCTGAAGGCTACCCGGTGTCGACGCGCACGGGTGATGTCATTGAAGGTGCAGAGCCTGGCCGTGAGGCAGATGGCATTCTCCACGCAGGTACTGCCCGCAATGCTGCGGGTGAGCTGGTCTCCGCTGGTGGCCGTGTGCTCAACGTCATCGGCGTTGGTGACACGCTGGAAGAGGCCCGCGACAAGGCGTACGAGACCATCAAGACCATTAAGCTCGAGGGCTCGCACTACCGCACCGACATTGCACTACCTGCAGTTGAGGGCCGTATTTCCATCTAAATAATGCTTGAGGTGGTCCGGCTGCACTCGGATGCCTCACTGGTGCACCCACCCGGGATGAACTGGATTTCCCGGGTGGCCTCGGCGGCTGCAAAGATGAAGGTATGCACGCCGAATCTCCGCAGTCGCCAAAGTCGTCGCAGTCACCGCAGCCGTTAAACTCCTCGCAGTCACCGCAGGCATCCCAGCCCCAGCGCGACCTAGCATCCCGCCGTTGTGAGGTCGCACCCTTCCATGTGATGGATGTTCTCGCGCTCGCACAGGAGCGTCAGCGCACTCACGGTGACGCTCTATTCCTCTGCGTGGGACAGCCCGCGACCGCGGCCCCGGCTGCCGCGATTGCCCGTGCGCGTGCTGATTTAGAAAATCAGGTTCTGGGCTACACAGCGGCCGTCGGCACGCCTGAGCTGCGTGCAACCATCGCCGCCTGGCATCGTGAAAACTACGGCACGGCCACGGAAGCCGCTGATGTTGTCATCACTACCGGTTCTTCCGGCGGTTTCGTAGCGCTCTTCCTCGCAGCCCTCGATGTTGGCGACGACATCGTGCTCGCGCGCCCGGGCTATCCCGCATACCGCAATACGCTGCAGGCGCTCGGCGCCAACATTGTCGAGATTGACTGTGGTCCTGAGACTCGTTTCCAACTCACCGCCCAACACCTGGAGGCACTTCCGCGCGTGCCCAAGGCCGTGATTGTCACCAGCCCGGACAACCCCACTGGCACCATTATCGATGCCGACGAGCTGCGTGCCATTGCGAAGTGGTGTGAGCAGCACGATTGCCTGCTCATTTCCGACGAGATTTATCACGGCATTACTTATGGCCGACAGTGTGCGTCTGCACGCGAGTTCTCCGACGCGGCGGTCGTGGTCGGCAGTGTCAGTAAGTACTTCTCGATGACCGGCTGGCGCGTTGGCTGGCTAATCGTTCCCAAGTGGCTGCGTGCGCCGCTTGATCGCCTCGAAGCCAACCTCACTGTCTGTCCACCGGCAATTTCGCAGGCAGCGGCGGTGGAAGCGTTCAGCCCCGAGTCCATTGCCGAGCTCAATTCGCACGTGACGCGTTACGCACGCAACCGCGACGTTTTGCTCGAGGGGCTGCCCCGCGTCGGTCTCGGTAATATCGCCCCACCCGACGGCGGTTTCTATATCTACGCCAATATCGCAGGGCTTTACGACGACCCGAACTCCGTCGACTCCATGACTTGGGCTCGGGAACTGTTGGCCGCAACGGGCGTGGCCGTTGCCCCTGGAATCGACTTCGACACAGAGAACGGCCATCAGTGGGTTCGCCTCTGCTTCGCCGGTGAGACGTCCGAGATGGAAGAGGCTGTTCGGCGTATTGGGGTGTTCACTGATCGTCGTTAAAACGGCTTTTAGTGGCGCTCGCGGTGTGATTTACCTCACCCTTTTAGGGGTGTTTTTCAGTCGGGCGAGATAGGGTGCTCGACGGGCGAATCGCTGCTTTAAACCCTCTACCGACGGTCGCTGGTAGAGCCGATGTTGGGGGCATTCCTGGAAGGGGCCGTTGGGGCTCTGTTTTCTTGATCGCCGGTTTGCTGTAAAGGCGGAAAAACTGCCTCAGATTGAGGGTTCTGTGGCTGCGGTCACATCAAGTGAGGCTGGGGTTGGGTCGATAGTGGGGTGGGGTGGCCTTCGCGGCAGCATCTTTGACAGCCGGCAGCTCTGTCGGTGGTCTATTTCCGCTGGCAGGGGCCCCTTTTTCTTTAATTGTCGATGGGGTTGACCTCTGAGGAACTGGCGGCTATCCCTGCGTGGGGTGACGATTGAGCGCGGTGTGTAACCCACATTCAATGTTGGCTGCAAGCGCTTTTAGTGGGGATAGTTTATGTCTGACCAAAAGAGACTTCCGCGCCCTGTTTTTGGTTGTGTAAAAGCGTGATTTTTGAAGCCGTTATCAACGGCAGTAAAGCGAGGTATGGGGCGGCGTCGAGGGGCGCTGTTTGTGGCTCAGTGCCTGAGCTAAAAAGCGTCCAAAAGTTAACAAAAGGTTAACTAAAAATAAAGTTTAGCGCTTGCCAGGTCTTGTGTTGTCGTCTACGGTTGCAAGTCATAAGTTCCAAACGATTCGATGAAACGACGTTTCAACTGCGGAATCGCAAAGAATCGGTTGGAGAAGTCCAACAATAAAGATCAAAGAGATCTTAAGAGAGGTGACCTCTGATGAACGCATTCAACGAGATTATGGATACTGTGTCCCCGATTTTCCAGGACGGCAAGGAATCCAAGCAGGATGCGCTGGCATCGCTGCTTGCCGAAGCCATCGTGGAGGCGAACCCGAAGCAGGGCATCGCCGCCGACGATCGCCGTGCTGCCTAACAAGAATTAGCTTTGGTCCGATTCCTGCTAGGCAGCTAGTGGGGAAGCAATCCCTACTGGTTATTCCTACTGGTTCAGGAACTCCCGGACCTGCTCCATATCCTTATCACCGCGACCCGACAGGTTCACGAGCAACAGCAAAGGCTCATCGCCTTCGTGAACCGGCAGCCCGAGCTCGCTAACAGCGGCAGGGTCGGTTTCACGGAGTCGCGCAATCTTAATGGCCTGCGCCAGCGCATGCGAGGATTCCATCGCCGGAATAATGCCCTCCATGCGGCTGAGCAGCTGGAACGCTTCCAGCGCCTCCTCGTCGGTAATTCCGACATAGCTGGCGCGGCCATTCTCCTTCAGCATGCCGTGCTCCGGGCCAACAGACGGGTAATCCAAGCCCGCCGAGATGGAGTGCGATGGCAACACCTCGCCGTCGTCGGAAAGCATGACAAATGAGCGCATGCCGTGAAGGACACCAGTCTTGCCCGCATTGATGGGCGCGCCGTGACGGTCGGTGTCGAGACCCTCACCTGCGGGTTCGACGCCAATGAGGGCGACATCGGAGTCGTCGATGTAGTTAGCAAATGCGCCGATGGCGTTGGAGCCGCCACCGACGGCTGCGATGACAGCGTCGGGAAGCTTGCCGTAACGCTCGGCCATCTGACTGCGTGACTCCTCCGAGATGACCTGCTGGAATTCACGCACGATAGTGGGGAATGGGTGCGGTCCGGCGGCTGTGCCCAGCAGGTAGAAAGTGGAGTCGAGAGTCTTGCTCCACTCGACCAGTGCCTCGTCAATAGCATCCTTCAAACCGGCCTCGCCGGTGGTGACGGGAACGACCTTCGCGCCCATGAGCTCCATGCGCTCGACATTGGGGTGCTGGCGGGCGACATCGTGTGCGCCCATGTAAATCTCGCACTCAAGTCCCAGCAGTGCTGCGGCCATCGCGGTGGCCGTGCCGTGCTGGCCTGCACCTGTCTCAGCAATGAGGCGGGTTTTTCCCATGCGCTTTGCCAGCAGCGCCTGGCCGACCACATTGTTGCCCTTGTGCGCGCCGCCGTGGTTCAAGTCCTCGCGTTTCAGCACAATCGTCGTGTTCGGCGTGGATAGACGACGGCATTCGAACAGCGGGGTCGCGCGGCCGAGGAAATCGCGACGCAGTTCTTCCAGCTCGCGCTGGAACTCCGGATTGCTCATCGCCTCGATGTAAGCCGCTTCCAGTTCATCGAGAGCTGGCAGCAGGAACTCTGGCACTTCCTGTCCGCCGAAGCGACCGAAAAATGCAGGTAAGAGGGTTTCGCGCACCTCGCCCGCGCCGTTAACGCTTGCCGACGGCACCCTAGTTGCAGTCGGTGCTGAAGCCTTGGCGATGGCATCCGCGCTGGGGTTGTAATCAGTCATTGAGGGGGCCTTTCGTTGCTGTTGTTTATTTCAGCGGGCCCTGGTTCTCTTCGTCGAGCCGACAAAAGAAAAGAGCCCGCCAGTTTTATCTTCTTGCGAGCTCGTACTTGACGGGTTTGCCGTCGACATTAATGAGATGACGTGACGTTGCTCGCGGACTTAAGCGAGCCACCACCACTGTGCGCCGCACGGCGCGGGTGTGTTCATCAGGGGTGTCATCATGAATCTGACCATAACTCAAGGTTTCCGCAGTAGCCAAAGCGGGTGGGGTGTGGGGGCGGGGATTGGGCGCGAAATGTGTACGGGATATCGCAACTGTGCCTGGGGTGTAGGGTAGTTCCCCTATTAGTCGGGTACGCGTAAGGGGCAGAATTCTCGGATCCCCTCGACACCGCTGGCCACGAGGACTAACGTTCCGATGGTGATTACGCTGTCGCGGCAGACCACTAAATCACGTCGGGGAGTTCGTCCCACGACGTTGGTGGTGTGGTGCTATGTCGCCCTCATAACCGTTGGCACGGTTTTGTTAATGCTGCCGATCTCGGCAGCCAATAGCCACCCCACGGGGCACTGTGCCCCGAGCCCTGGGAATCTGTGCCTGCCCACGGCGCTGTCTGATGCTCTGTTCACAGCCACCTCGGCAACAAGCCTGACCGGCCTGATCACCGTAGATACGGCTACCCATTGGTCAACCTTCGGCAAGGTTGTCATCATGCTGTTGATTCAGCTGGGTGGCCTTGGGTTCATGACCTTGGCTTCACTTTTTGGCCTCTTCGTTGCGGGAAGACTCGGCCTTAACCGCCGTGCTGGTGCGCGCGTTGAGGGCCGCGGTATGGACATGGGCGAGATCTCATGGGTTGTCCGTGCTGCCGTTAGCTTCACGCTGTTGGTGGAGTTTGTTGTGGCAGTGGCACTTATGCTGCGGTTCCACCTAGGTTATGGGTACGGCTGGGGGAGAGCTGCGTGGGAGGGCTTGTTCCATGCCATCTCAAGCTTCAACAATGCCGGTTTTGCTCTGTATACGGACAACGTCATTGGGTTCCGCAGTGATGCCTGGATACTTTTGCCGCTGGCCTTCTCTCTTATCGTTGGTGGTCTGGGTTTTTCTGTTCTGCTCGAGGCCTGGCGACACCTGAAAGCGTGGCTTAGTGTCCGCACGCGAGGGCAGTTGCCTAAACGCTGGTCTCTGACTACTCGCTTCACTATCAAAGGCACCATCCTGCTGATTGCTTTGGGCACAATCATGGTGGCATTTGGTGAGTGGTCCAATGCCATGTCTGGATTCACTACAGGGGAGAAGATACTCAACTCATTCTTCGCTAGTGTGAGCCCGCGTACCGCGGGGTTCAACGCACTCGATTACGCGGACTTCCACCCATCGACACTGCTGGGCACTGACTTCCTCATGTTCATTGGCGGCGGCACCGGTGGTACTGCAGGTGGCGTGAAAATCACGACGTCGGCAGTCATTCTCGCCGCCGTTCTCGCGGAGATTCGCGGTGACACCTCCGTGTCCGTGGCTCGGCGGCGCCTCAACCCAAAAGTGCTGCGTCAGGCCCTCGTCGTTCTTGCATTCGGTATTGGCCAGGTTTTTCTGGCAGTAATCGCCGTCAGTTTCCTAGCGCCACAGTTTTCTACTGACCAAATCCTGTTTGAAGTAGTCAGCGCCTTCGCCACGGTAGGCCTATCCACAGGCATCACCGCTAATCTACCGGTGGCGGCACAGGCAATCTTCATCGTGCTGATGTTCGCCGGACGTGTTGGCCCGATCGCTTTGGCGACGGCCTTGGCCGCCCGCCCACGCCAGCGCATCTACGAATATCCGGAAGAAAGGCCCTTCATTGGCTAACTCGAAATTCAACCCGTTTGCTGGTTTTGCAGAGCATTTCGCCAACCAAGCCAGCTCTTCTCCTGTTGTCATTCTCGGCATGGGGCGTTTCGGACAGGCGCTCGGCGAGGAGCTGGTCGCTGGCGGTATCGAGGTTCTCTGCGTAGACCACCGCGAAAAGGTGGTCCAGGAGCTGTCCTCGACCTTCGATCACGTGGTTACCGCCGACACCACCATGCCGGAAGTACTGAAGCAGCTCGGTGTCGATGAAGCCGAACGCGTGGTCATTGCAATCGGCAGTGATATCGAGGCGTCGTTACTGACCGCATCCGCGCTGGTGGACATGGATGTACCGCTGATTTGGGCGAAAGCCGATAACCAGGCTCACGCCAAGATTCTGGGCCAGATCGGTGTGCACCATGTCATTCGCCCGGAGGCAGACACCGGCCGTCGTATTGCGCACCTAATCGGCGGCAAGGTCCAGGACTTCCTGGAGTTCGATCGCGACTACGCAGTCGGTAAGGTCGCGCCGCCGATCCATTGCCTGGATAAGACCGTGGCGGAGATTAACCAGAGCGCACCGGTTACGGTTGTCGCCGTGCAAAAGCGCGGTCAGCGCTTCCGCCCTGCGCTTGCCGACGACCGCATTACCGCAGGTGACCTGTTGATTGTCTCCGGTGCCATTCGGCAGTTGGAGACGTTCGCCGGGGAGTAGGCGCTGATTGCTACTTGTCGCCGTGGCTGTCGATTCCGTCGACGCCTGTGACCGTGGTCAGCAAAAACACGGAATCCGCTAGAGCCTTCACTCCGTGCTTGACGTGGGTGAGCACTTTGAGATTGCCCTCGGAAATCGTGGTTTTATCGGCACCGGTGATTTCAACTTCGCCAACAAGCACAAGCATCGAGGCTGCGGGCGGCGAGTTATGGGCGGAAAGCTCAGTTCCTTCAGTCAGTGCGATGAGAGTCTGGCGTAGCGGGCCGTCGTGGACAACAATTTCCGCAGCGCGGCCATTGCTATTCGCTTTAGCTTGAGTCAGAAGGTCGTCTTGTTGTGAATTAATATTCACAGCGTCCTAGCTCCTTGGTGAAACCACAGCGCGCAGAGCACGCGCTGCCTCTTCCGGATTTGCTGCCTCGGTTAGTGCGCGAACCACCACAATGCGCTCCGCGCCAGCGGCGATAACTTCGCCGGCGGTCTCGGCGTTGATACCGCCGATTGCCCACCATGGCTTTACCGGGTCACTTGCGCCGCGGTCGTGCGGGCGCACAATATCGGCCACGGAATCCTGGTGGGACTCCGCTGAACCCTGTGCACGCGCCCTCCGCACGAGTGCCGCAGCTTCACGGACCATCTCGACTCCGACGGGCTGACGGTCGGGCTTCGTCGGGGTGGCATACACCGGACCGATCACCGCGTAATCGATGCCATCGTCGGCAAGCGAGGTGGCGAACATGTCCAGATTTCGGTTGGATCGGCCGATGAGAACCTCGGGGCCAACGATCTGGCGGGCCTGCTCGGTGGTGAGGTCTTCCTGACCCACATGCAGGATGTCTGCGCCGGTCAGCGCGGCAATGTCGGCGCGGTCATTGACGGCGAAGAGCTTGCCGTGTTCAGCGGCGACCTCGGCGAGGGTCTCCACAGCGGCAATCTCGTCGCGGGTGTCGACTTTCTTGTCGCGCAGCTGGATGATGTCGGTGCCGCCTTCGTAACAGGCGTGCAGGAATTCACGCAGATCACCGCGGGATGCGCGCGAGTCGGTGCAGAGGTACAGGCGGGCGTCGGCAAGCAGGGCGCGTCGTGTTGTGCGAGTGGCAGCTGATGAGGCGTTCATGTCCCCATGTTAGGCGAGGTTGAGGATGCGGTGTCGTGACGGAGAGCCCGAAGTCATATGATGGGGGAGTACCACGTTCCGCGGGAGCCGTACTCGGTATCGATGAGATGCCGCTGGCTGAGAGGGCGAATAACGCCGACCGCTTTTACCTGATGCGGGTTATGCCGCCGGAGGGAGGAATGGCAGTGAATGCTGCCGCTATGGGTGCCGCCTCGACAAGTGAGGGCGGCACAGGGGATACGTCGTCAAGCGTTGTTATCGCAGGCGCGGGCATTATCGGCTTGGCGACGGCATGGAGACTACTCCGCCAGGGATTCGATGTGACCGTCCTCGATGCCGAGCCCGTTTCCGGCGCAACCTTCGCCGCGGCTGGCATGCTGGCGCCGGTTGCCGAAGTCGTGTGGGATCAGCCGACGCTGTATCCGCTGATGGTGGAATCGGGCAAGCTCTACCGCGACTTTGCCCTGGCTATCGCCGAGGAATCGGGCCACGATGTCGGCTACATCGAGAATTCCACGTTTGTTTGTGCGGGCGATGCTGCCGACCGGCAGACACTCAGCGAGCTCGTTGAGCTGCAGCATGACATGGGCATGGAGATCAACCGCATCACCGCCACCGAGGCGCGCCGGGCAGAACCGGCACTGGGGCCGGGCTGTGTTGGTGCGGTGGATATTCCGGGAGATCACCAGGTCAATCCGCGTCTGCTCGCAGAGGCGTTGTTGACCATTCTAGGAGACCGCGTCATCCGCACTCGCGTGGAAGAGGTTATCTACGCTTCCGATGCCGACCCCCGCCAAGCCATTGGGCTGCGCGGTACGGACGGAAATGACTACCTCGCCGATGAGGTCGTTTTGGCTGCGGGGCTGAACACCGCCGATATGGCCGGTCTGCCGGAGAATCTGAATCTGCCGCTGCGCCCGGTCTATGGGGATGTGCTGCGTCTGCGGGTGCCGGAGCGCTTGCAGCCGCTGGTCACCCGCACTATTCGCGGTGTGGTTCAGGGGCGTCCGGTTTATATCGTCCCGCGTGCCGACGGCACCGTCGTGCTCGGCGCAACCTCGCGTGAAGATGACCTGACCGGCGTCTCCGCCGAAGGAGTCCACCAGCTACTCCGCGACGCATACCGCCTGGTGCCCGGCATTCTCGACTGCGAAATCTACGAGATGACCGCCCGCGCCCGGCCTGGTTCCCCAGACGATGTCCCCATGATTGGTCGCGTGGCTCCAGGACTGACCTTGTCCACCGGCTACTTCCGTCACGGCATTCTGCTTACGGCCATCGGCTCCAAGCTCACGGCCGATGTCGTCGCAGGTCGGGAAACTGACAACGACCCGGCGCTTCTTTCCGCCGTCAATCCATTCCGCTTCAGCGATTAGAGGAGGCTCGCTTATGTCCACCACAACACTCAATGGCGAAGGCTACACACCGGCTGCGGGGGAGATGGTCGCAGATCTCGTCGCAAAGCACACGGGGCACGCGCTTAACGACGACGGCACTGCCGCGGACGGCACCCGCCTGGGAATCGCGGTAGCCGTGGATGGTGCGGTAATCCCGCGAGCCAAGTGGGCGAGCACGCCCGTGACAGGTGCAATCGACATCGTGACAGCAGTTCAGGGAGGCTAGAGATGACCGCGAATTCCGCACAAGCAAACATGTCCGCGCAGGAAAATGAAACTGGGGCGGCGAGCGGACTTACACGCGAACCGCTGCGCATTGGCGGGCTGGAGTTGAACTCCCGTCTGATTATGGGAACTGGCGGTGCGACCAGCATGGATACGCTGGAGCGCGCGCTGGTGGCTTCGGGCACCGAGCTGACTACGGTGGCGATGCGCCGCTTTACGCCCGGCACGAAGCAGAACGTTTTTGAGATTCTGCAGCGCAACAATATTGCGGCGCTGCCGAATACTGCGGGGTGCTATACCGCTCGTGACGCGGTGCTGACTGCGCAGTTGGCCCGCGAGGCGCTGGAGACCAATCTGCTAAAGCTCGAGGTCATCGCCGACGAGGACACGCTGCTGCCGGACCCGGTCGAGCTGGTTGCGGCAGCGGAGCAGTTGGTAGCTGACGACTTCGTCGTTTTCGCCTACACCAACGACGATCCGGCGCTGGCCAAGCGGCTGGAAGATCTGGGCTGTGCAGCTGTCATGCCGGCGGGCTCGCCGATTGGCACTGGTCTGGGCATTCTTAACCCACACAACATCGAGCTGATTGTGGACCGCGCGAATGTGCCCATCATCCTGGATGCGGGCATCGGTACCGCGTCTGAGGCAGCTCAGGCGATGGAGCTTGGCTGCGATGCAGTGCTGTTGGCATCCGCAGTGACCCGTGCACATGATCCGGTGGGCATGGCCACGGCGATGCGCTTCGGCGTTGAGGCAGGACTGACTGCTCGCGAGTCCGGCCGCATTCCACGGCGTCGACTAGCCCAGGCGAGCTCGTCGTTTGAGGGCATCATCACTGAGCGCGTCAGCGGCGCACGCGAGCAGGATTCTCTGTAATGGCTGAGCAGGGGGTCAATCTTTCGGACCGCGACCTGCGCCGGTACGCCCGGCACCTAACACTTCCGGGCTTTGGTGCCGAGGGGCAGCGAACTTTGCGAGCCTCCCGCGTCCTCGTCATCGGAGCTGGTGGCTTGGGATCGCCTGCGCTGTTGTACCTGGCCGGGGCAGGGGTCGGGCACATCACCATCATTGACGATGACGTGGTCGACGAGTCCAATCTTCAGCGCCAGGTCATTCACCGTGAGTCCGACATTGGTCGCCCGAAGGCCGAATCTGCCGCGGATGCCGTGCGGCGCCTTGACTCCGAGGCATCGGTGACCGCAATCGTCGGCAGGTTAAGCGTCGACAATGCTGAGGAGCTCTTCGCCACTCACGATGTAGTGCTCGACGGCGCGGACAACTTCGCCACGCGCTACCTGTCCTCCGATGCCGCGGAGCTGACCGGAACGCCACTGGTCTGGGCCACAATCCTGCAGTTCGCAGGACAACTATCCGTCTTCTGGCCTGGCCACGGCCCCATGCTTCGCGATCTCTACCCCGACATCCCCGACCCCGGCTCCGTGCCGTCGTGCGCCGCAGGCGGTGTCCTCGGCGCAATGGTCGGACAAATCGGCTCCATGATGGTCGTCGAAGCTATCAAGGTGCTCACCGGTGTCGGCAAGGTCGCCGTCGGCAAACTCGTGCTTATCGACGCCCTGGAGGCAACCACCCGCACACTGTCCTTTGCGGCCGACCCGGAGCGCGAACCCGTTTCCGACTTGACCGAAATTGCGCAGGTGTGCGCAGCTTCGTGGACCGAGGATGAGGAGGCCCCGGCGCAGAGCGTGCGCAGCATTGGTCCCAACACGGCGCACGAGCTTCTTGCCGAGGGGGTGCCTCTCATCGATGTACGCGAACCCGAAGAGCACGCGGAGGTCGCCATTGCCGAATCTGTGCTTGTGCCACTCGGCGACATTCGCAGCCGTGGGTGGGCTGCGATTCGCGAAGCGTGGGCTGAGCGGAACCTCCAGTCGAACTACCCACGAGTTCTGATTCACTGCCACTCGGGTGCCCGCTCGCAACAGGCAATTGAGCTGTTGGCCAGCGAGATCGAGGCTGATGGCGCCATATCGGAGCTCATCAATCTGGACGGGGGCATTGTGGCCTGGCAGGCTGCAGGGCAGGAGACCGTCGTAAAGCGTGGCGGAACGCATTAATTAGTGGCTACCGCCACGCGCTGTTGAACAGTGTGCCTACGCCTGCGGCTTCAGCGTTGTCGACCACAACTCGGTGCCACGAGTGGTGAGCAGGCGGACGGTCATCTCGCGTGAGTCGCCGTCGATATCGACTTCGCCGAAGTGCTGGAAATCCTGTGTGGGGTCGGCGTTGGCATTGTCTTTACCCGGTGCGTGGACGTACTCCACCTTCGGCCCGAAGGTCGAATCCATTTCGTTGGGGCCGAAAGCGCCCGCGTGGAGAGGACCGGAGACGAATTCCCAGAAGGGTGCGAAGTCGGTGAACTGTGCGCGCTCTGGGCTGTAGTGGTGAGCCGCGGTGTAGTGCACATCGGCGGTGAGCCAGACGACATTTGAAACATCTTTAATGGCGCTGAGCAGGCGGGCGATTTCACGTTCACGTCCTGCAGGTGCACCGGCGGCACCATTGGATACGCTTTCTTGGTCACCATCGTCGCCGTCGGGGACGATGATTCCAAGCGGTAGGTCATTAGCAACAATCTTCCACGTCGCGCGGGAGTCCTTGAGGGAGTCGATTAACCAGTTGGTCTGCTTTTCGCCAAGGATTGGTTCTTCGGTTGTCGAGCGCGGATTATTGGAAGTGTTTTCTCCCTTGTAACTGCGCATATCCAGAATGAATATGTCTAGCAACGGGCCGTAGGAAACCTTGCGGTAGACGCGCCCATCTACAGCCATTTGTTGATCAATTGGCTGCCACTCATGGAAGGCCTGGTAGGCACGCTTGGCCAGGGTGTTGACATCGCGCTCGGTATAGCGATCATCGTCTAGGACTTCGTTGGGGTACCAGTTGTTGACTGTTTCGTGGTCATCCCACTGGACTAGCTGCGGAACCTGCGCATTGAAGGCCAAGTAGTTCTTGTCCATGAGGTTGTAGGAGTACTGGCCACGATACTCTTCGAGGGTTTCAGCAACCTTGGATTTGGCCGGAGTGACATGGTTGCGCCACACAGTGCCGTCGGAAAGCGTGACGGATTCATCCAGCGGACCGTCGGCATAGCAGGTATCGCCTGAGTGAATGAATAGGTCTGGATTGCGCTCCATCATGGTGGAAAAGCCGGTGTAGCCACCGATTTCGTCGTTAATTCCCCAACCCTGACCTGCGACATCGCCGGACCAGTGCAGGCGGATGTTGGATGCGCGGTTTGGGGCAGTACGGAAGGTGCCGATAACGGGATCAGAGCAGATTCCAGTATCTGCCTCTTCGAGCGTGACGCGGTAAAAGATTTCCTGTCCTGGCTCGAGACCGACGACACGTAAACGTCCGGTGCCGTCAGTATCTGGAGTTAACAGAGAGTTGCTGCGGAATACCTTGGCATTCTGGAAGCTCTCAGTTGCAGCAGTTTCAACCACCATATGGGCGGGGCGGTCTGAGCGAGCCCAAATCAATGCGCCGTCGCCGCGGATATCGCCACTTGCAACGCCGTGGGTGAGCTGTGGCCGAGAACGCAGTAACCCTGGGGAGGCCAGTGACGGCGAACCCGGTGTAGCTGAAGCCGCAGCTCTAGAGGCATGAGCGAGCGTGACTGAAGTGGCAAGTGCGGTGGATGCGCCTAAACGTAGAGCGCTGCGACGGGAAAGCTGCATGGAGTCGAACGATAGGTTTTCCACTTTGACGTTCAGTTAAACCAGCGTGAACTCGAAGGAAAAAGTCGCAATTACAGAACAAAGGCTTAGTTATTGAGAATGACTGGGCTTCCTTTTGTAACGTAGATAACCGACTTGGGAGGAATGTGTCTTCCGAGCTGTCTTTTCTGAGACAAACAATCTAGAAGTGAAAGGCGCTGACCCCGATAATGGGATCTACACAAACGCCACAAGTAAAAACGCAAGAAAAGAAGTCGGGCGGTTTTCTTAAGAACCTGCCGACCGACCCGTTGATCTTCACGACGGCGATGGGTTTCATTGTCCTCTTTGTGGCAGTGACCATAGCGCTGGGGGATACCGCTCGGGATGCCTACTCGGCCGCTTCCGATTGGGTTACGTCTAACATGGGCTGGCTGTTCATCGGTGGTGTCTCGGCAAGCTTTATCTTCCTCATCGGCTTGTTTGTGTCCCGCTACGGACGCATCCAGCTTGGCGATGATGACGAAGAGCCCGAATACACCATCGCCGAGTGGTTCGGCATGCTCTTCGCCGGTGGTACTGGCTCCATGCTGATGTTCTGGGGTGTGGCTGAACCGCTCAACCACGCTTACAACCCGCCGTTCGGTCAAGAGCCGATGAGCCGCGAAGCTCAGAACACTGCGATGGCATTTACCATCTACCACCTGGGTATTCACATGTGGGTCATCATGGCGCTGCCGGGGCTCGCGCTGGGGTACTTCATTTACAAGCGTCACCTGCCGCCGCGCGTCTCCTCCATCTTCGCGCCGCTGCTCGGTACCCGCATCTACTCATGGCCGGGCAAGCTTATCGACGCCGTCGCCATCATCGGTACCGTCGTCGGTATCGCGGTATCGGTGGGCATGGGTGCGCTGCAGATTAACTCCGGTGCTGCACGTGTAATCGGTACCCCGGAAAGCTCGATGGTGCAGCTCATTCTGATTGCCATCATTATTGTGATTGCCTCGATTTCCGTGGCCCGCGGTCTGGACAAAGGTATTAAGGTGTTGTCCAATGCGAACATTTGGGCCGCCATGGCATTGATGGTCTTCGTGCTGCTCATGGGCCCGACATTGACGCTGCTGCGCCAGACCGTCGATACGACAGGTGTCTACTTGGATGCGCTGCCTCGCATCATGTTCTGGACTGACTCCTACGACGTCAACCCGAATTGGAAACAGGGCGCCTGGACGGTCTTCTACTGGGCCTGGACAATCTGCTGGTCGCCATTTGTGGGCATGTTCGTCGCCCGTATTTCCCGCGGCCGTACTGTGCGTCAGTTCATTGCCGGTGTGATTGCACTGCCGACAATCGTGTCAATCATGTGGTTCTCTATCTTCGGCCGCGCTGGCTTCGAACTGGAAAATGAGCAGCCGGGCATTCTGACGGAACCAGTCGTCGAAGGAGGGGATCCCTCGCCGGCTCTATTTATCCTGCTGGAGCAGTTCCCGTTGGCAACGCTTGTCAGTGTGTTTGCGCTCTTTGTGATTATGATCTTCTTCGTCACTTCCATCGACTCGGCTTCGATGGTGATGGACATGATGTCTACCGGTGAGGAAAACAAGACTCCGACCTTCTACCGCGTGCTGTGGGGCGTCATGATTGGTGCAGTGGCAGCTTCTCTGCTGCTGATTTCTGGTGAAACCGCACTGGAAGCGCTGCAATCTGCGGTGATCGTCATCGGTGTACCGTTCTTCTTCCTCCACTTTGTGATGATGTACTCCTTGGTCAAAGGCATGAGTGATGACCACATGGCAGTGCGCAAGCCGGTTACCCGCCAGTGGGAGAAGACCGATACTCCAGAGAAGTTGGAGAAGCACGAAGCCGCACCCGCGCCGGGCTACGACGAAGAGGGCAATGAGCTGCCGCGCTTTGAGTACACCCACGATGAAGAGGGACGTCTGGTTATTCAGTCCGATGTGGTCGTTGAAGGTGAGTTTGAGTCTGGCGAAAAGTCGGAATCGGAGAGCCCAGAGGAGTCGGGGACGAAGTCTGAGTCATAGTAGAGCACGGTCGCAGTAGTGCCCGGCACTTGTGGCCACGCTATTCACCTATCGGTGCGCTGTAGCGTGGCCATCAGTGAGTAGTGCATCGATAAGAGCGAAGGCAAAGGCTGTAGCCAAATAAAAACGCCGCCCAGCGGAAACCTTTAGCAGTTTCCGTGGGCGGCGTCGCTGTGTTCGTCGTAAAGCAAGTGTGGCGTTAAGCCGTGATTAGCTCTACTCGTAGGTGCCTCGGAGGTCCTTGTAGTCCTCATCGTGCCAATCCACGTTGGCCTGGTCCTTGGTGGTGACACCGACATCAGGCTGATGCGGGACCTTCGCAATGATGTTGCGGCGGGCGCGGCCGGCGCGGAGCTGGCTTTCGATACGCTCGGCAAGGTTGGCCAGGCCGAAGTTGATGGCAATGAGAATGATCGCCACGACGACCAGCGATGGAATCATGGCGCCGTAGTACTCGCCAAGCTGGCGGCCAGAGCGGACAACCTCGACGTAGCCAATCATGTAACCCAGCGCGGAGTCCTTCAGCGCAATGACCATCTGCGAGATAATCGCCGGCAGCATGGCGGCGACTGCCTGCGGCAGCAAAATAGTGACCATCGTCTGGCGGTGGGAGAGACCCAGCGCAATCGCGGCCTCACGCTGGCCCTTCGGCAGCGACTCGATGCCGGAGCGCAGTGTCTCGCCAATGACGGAGCCGTTGTACATGGTCAGGCCAAACACAACGGCGGCAAAGCCGAGGTAGTTCGACGGAAACAGCTGCCAAAGCGCGAACACCGAGTAGGCAAACAGCATGAGCACCAGCACCGGAATGGCGCGGAAGAACTCGACAATCACCGAGCACAGCCAGCGCACCGGTGCGACCGGGCTCAGCCTGCCGACGCCCAGGAGAGCGCCAATAACCAGTGCCAACACAATAGAGACGACAGCCGCGACAATGGTGCTGACCAGACCGGGCAGAATGTATGTGGTCCAGGTTGTGGATTCGAGGAAGAACGACCATTTATTGGCCTCGAACTGGCCCTTGTCGGCCAGCTTCATTCCCACCCAGGCGAGAATCGCAACGGTGATTGCGGCCACGATCCAGGTGAGGGTTCGGTTGAAGCGCTGAGCCTTGGGGCCCGGCGCGTCGTAAAGAACTGTTGCGCGAGTAGCCATTAGCGCTTCACCGCCCATCGCTTGCCAGCCCAGCCGAAGAACAGGCCGGTCGGCAGAGTCAGAATAATAAAGCCGACAGCGATGATGCCGAAGATAATCAGGATATCGCTGGCGTAGTTTTCGGTCATGGTCTTCATCAGCAGCGACGCTTCAGCCACACCGATTACCGAGGCAATCGTGGTGTTCTTGGTCAGCGCGATCAGGGTGTTGCCGAGCGGCACGATAGCGCCACGGAACGCCTGCGGGAAGATGATGTAGCGGAAGCTCTGGCCGAAGCTAAGCCCCAGGGAGCGGGCGGCTTCGGCCTGACCGAACGGCACAGTATTAATACCGGCGCGCAGGGACTCCGCAACGAAGCACGAGGTGTAGGCAACAAACGCCAACACCGCGAGACGGAAGTTCTGCTTGACAATGAAGGAGTCATTCTCCGCAGCCAGCAGCAGCCCCAAGTTGTAGTAGAGACCCATCGAGGCCAGCAGCACAATCAACGTCAGCGGGGTATTGCGGACAATGCTGATGTACCAGGTCGACAGGGTACGTAGGATTCCCACGGGGCTCACGCGCATAGCGGTGAGAAGCGTGCCAAAAATCAGGGAACCAATTGCCGAAGCAATCGTCAGTTTGATGGTTACCCAGAAAGCCGGAAGCAGTTCCGGCCCCATTTCACTCCATAGTTCTGGATTCATTGTTTGCTCGCACCCCTTCCTACTTCTTCTCTACGAACGACAGATCGCCGATTGCCGGCTTGTCGTCGAGCTCGAACTTGTCGCCCAAATGCTTCTTCAGGATCTTCTGAAGCTCACCGGTGTCGTACAGCGACTCCAGCGCCTCATTGATGGCCTCACGGCTGGCATCATCACCCTTGGGCAGGCCGATGCCGTAGTACTCATTGGTCCAGTAGGAACCATCGGGGTTGCGCAGCTCGACCACGCGGAAGTCGTCGCCGAAGCGCTCCTTGTAGCGCTGGGCGAAGCCCGCGAGAATAGTTGCATCGGTAGTCAGGGCATCGACGACACCCTGCTTCACACCTTCCGCGCACGCGGCGTAGGTATCGAACTCCTGCAGCTGCACCTCCGGTAGAGCGTCCTTGACTTTCTGCGCTGGGGTGGAGCCGGATACAGAACACAGGCGAGTGCCCGGGGCGACGTCGTCAAGCCCCTGGATACCCTCGGAACCGCGCACCAACAGTGCCTGGTGCGTGACCAGGTACGGGCCGGCGAAGTCGACGGCAGCCAGGCGGCCAGCGTTGATGGAGTAGGTGGCGGCGATCATGTTGACCTCGCCGTTGTTAATCAGCGTCTCGCGCTGAGCGGACGGGGTCTCGCGCCACTCCATCTCGGGCACATCCCAACCGTTCTTGTTGGCGATGTACTCAATGACGTAGCGGGAAACATCGTTGTCGACGCCCGCGAACTCACGGTCCGGGGTGCGCTCGCCGAGACCCGGCTGGTCAAACTTCGTACCCAGTGTCACGTGCCCGGCTTCGATATCGGCCAGCAGGTTTCGGGGTCCGCTGCTACCGCAGGCCGCGAGGCTCATTGTCGTGGCAACAGCTACGACAGCCGCCGCAACTCGCTTGCCGACGACACCTCGGCGGCCCTGGTTGCGACTGCGTCCCCGGCCTCCTCGTAATAGTGAAAGCTTCATGGTGACCAGCCCCGCCTAGTGTCCGACGATCTTGGCCAAGAAGTCCTTGGCACGATCGCTCTGCGGGTTGGTGAAGAAGGTCTCCGGGTCGGTGTCTTCGACAATCGCACCGTCGGCCATGAACAGGATGCGGTCGGCCACGCGGCGGGCGAAGCTCATCTCGTGGGTGACGCAAACCATGGTCATGCCGCCCTTGGCCAGGTCGGTCATGACATCGAGGACCTCGTTGATCATTTCCGGGTCGAGCGCGGAGGTGGGCTCGTCGAAAAGCATGACCTTCGGGTCCATGGCCAGGGCGCGTGCGATGGCGACGCGCTGCTGCTGACCGCCGGAGAGCTGCGCCGGGTACTTGTCAGCCTGTTCCGCAATGCCGACACGGGCGAGCAGCTTGTCCGCACGCTCGCGGGCCTCGGCTTTGGAGATCTTGCGGACCTTCAGTGGGGCCAACGTGACATTGTCGCGAATGGTCATGTGGCTGAAGAGGTTGAACTGCTGGAAGACCATGCCGACCTCAGCGCGCAGGCGGGTGAGTTCCTTACCTTCTTCGGGAAGGAGCTTGCCGTTGATGCGAATTTCGCCGCTGTCGATGGTTTCCAGGCGGTTGATGGTTCGGCACAGTGTGGATTTACCAGAGCCGGAGGGGCCGAGGATAACTACGACCTGGCCAGCTGGGATTTCCAGGTTGATGTCGCGCAAAGCGTGGTAATCGCCGTAGTGCTTGTTCACCTCGGCAATCGAAATCATGCTCTGTGGTGTGGATGATTCAGTCATGGGGGAAAGTATAGGTGACTCACGACACATAACTGCTATCGGTGTTCCTTGTCCGATATTCACCTGTAAAAAGTGACTGCACACCAATTAGTTCTAAAGATCCACGCGATGGCGCCTCGCAACAGGCTTGCGGCCATGCACGAACCAGTAGAAGACGGCCGCGAGAACCACCACGACCGCCAGGCCTGCGTACATCTTGTCGAAGCCCATAGTGGCGGCTACCGAACCAAGCACGATTGGGCCGAGGCCGATGCCCGCGTCGACAAGCAAGAGCAGCGTCGAGATGCCCGTGCCCAACTTGTGCGCCGGCGCCAGGTGCACAGAGATGGTCTGGCAGGCCGGCATCAGCGTGCCGTAGCCCAGGCCGCAGAGCGCACCGGCGGCGATAACGTGCCAGTCAGCGCTAGCGAAAGCCAGAACAAGCAGTGAGATGGTGAAGCACACCAGGCCGATGGCGATGACGGGGTTGTCGCCGCGGCGATCTTGTAGGCGTCCCAGTGAGAAACGCGCCGCCATCATCGCCACCGCATAGGCGATGAAGAAGAAGCTGGCGCCCCTAGTCAGGCCGCTCAGCTGCGAGTATCGGTTCAGGAATGTAATCACGCCCGCATACGCCAGGCCGACGAGCAGCATGAACAGGCCGATTGGCACCACTCTCGGCGTCATGATGTCATCGAAGGAAAACGTGCGCTTCGTCTCGCTTGCCGACGAGTCTTCGGTGGCCTCGTCCTTGGTTGCCACAGTGGCAGGCTCGTTGGGTTGTGGCAGAACGAGCGCCAGCACCAGTCCGACAATGGACAGGCCGAGGGCTGTGGCAAAGAGGACGCCGTAGCCGACCGAACCAATAAGGGCAAGGCCGAGAGCTGGGCCAATCGCTGTGGCCAGGGTGGTGCCGAGCGAAATGTAGCCAGTTCCCTCTGCGCGCCGCGAAGCCGGAATAGCGGTTTGGGCGGCGGCCATCACGGCGGTGGAAGCGAATGCGTAGGTCAGGCCGTGGATGATGCGGATTGCAATCAGGATCGGCAGGGATGCGGCCCACAGGTAGGCGGCACAGGCTGCCACGATGACAGCGAGCGAGCCAAGCATGATTCTGCGACCACCGAAGGTGTCCACCAAGTAGCCGGAAAAGAGACGAGCGATGGTGGCGCCGACCACGAAAGAACTGGCGGCGAAGCCACCGGCGGCATCGGAGGCGGAGAAGCGCTGGACGGCGTAGAGCGCCATGACCGTGATTGAAAGGTAGAACACCAGGTACATGCTGAAGTTAATCAGCCAGCTGATGATGAACGCGGGGGAGAAGAGCTTGTCCTGCCCGTGCTGCTCGTCCTGCTCGTTCTGTTTGTGCCTGTTCTGTGTGGTCGTATGCGTTGTCATGCTGAAGATACGGTCTCTTTTCTCGTTTGAAAACGATCGTGGAATTAGTGCTTTGGCGAAACTGCTTTCCGGCATTTGTATCATGCAAAAATGCAGTTAGGGCTCGAATTATAACAATTGGTTTGTATGATGCAAATGTGCTTTTTCGGCCTTAACCGCATCCGTGGCGCGCTAGAATAGGGGCTGTTCAGCAAACAGATACATCCCGCAGGCCCATTAAAGGGCCGACATAAAGGCGACAAGAGGATTGACTGCCACCGTGCGAAACGACGACCTGGCCGCGCTCGTTTACGAGAACATGCTGCTATCCCGGGTGAGCTCCAGCGGCTACCGACCACATCGTAAGGACATCCTGTTGGATCGCTCCGCCGCAGCACTGCTGGCTAGGCTGGAAGCACAGCCGGATATGACAGTCGCCGAGCTCTCCGATGCACTAGGGCTGGACATTTCTACAGTGCATCGCCAGCTGGCCGCCGCCATGCGGCAGGGGTATATCGCGAAGAGGTCCGCGCCGTCGTCAAGCGCGAAGGTGCATAGCGCGACCGACAAGGGGCTAGAGCTGCTGCACCGGGAGATTGAGGCGCGTAAGAATACCGTCGATGACATTACGCATGGCTGGGAAGACTCGGAGCTCGCGGAGTTCGTGCGATTGATGCGCAAATTCAACGAGGGCGTGGAAGAAATGCGTGGTCATCCATGGCCTAGATAACCGCGGATGCAGTGGTCATGGAATACTTGAGGGCGTGGCTGAGAAAAAGAAGATCGCAAACGTCCTTGCTAACCGATACGCCTCTGCGACTCTGGCTGAGTTGTGGAGCCCTGAGTACAAGATCATCCTCGAGCGCAAGCTCTGGATTGCCGTTCTGAAGGCTCAGGTCGCTCGCGGAATTGAGGTGCCGGAGGGCACTATCGAGGCGTATGAGAAGGTCATCGACCAGGTTGACCTCGACTCCATTGCCGCCCGTGAGCGTATTACTCGCCACGATGTGAAGGCTCGCATTGAAGAGTTCTGCGACCTGGCTGGCACCGAGCACATTCACAAGGGTATGACCTCGCGTGACCTGACCGAAAACGTTGAGCAGCTGCAGGTTCTGCAGTCGCTGAAGGTCGTGCGCGACAAGGCCGTTGCCGTTGCCGCCCGCACTGCGGAAAAGGCCTCCGAGTACCAGTCGCTGGTGATGGCAGGTCGCTCCCACAACGTCGCCGCACAGGCAACAACCCTGGGTAAGCGCTTCGCCTCTGCTGCGGACGAGATGCTGCTGGGCATCGAGCGCGTAGAAGACCTGATTTCCCGCTACCCACTGCGTGGCATCAAGGGCCCGATGGGTACCGCCCAGGACATGCTGGATCTGCTTGACGGTGATGAGTCCGCACTGGCCTCCCTCGAAAACGAAATCGCTGAAGGCCTCGGCTTCGACCGCGTCTTTGACTCCGTTGGTCAGGTCTACCCGCGCACCCTCGACTTCGACGCTCTGTCCGCACTGGTCGAGCTGGGCGCAGGCCCGGCGTCGCTGGCCACCGCCATCCGCCTGATGGCCGGTAATGAGACCGTCACCGAGGGCTTCAAGGAAGGCCAGGTCGGCTCTTCCGCCATGCCGCACAAGATGAACGCCCGCTCCTGTGAGCGCGTCCACGGTTTCCAGGTCATCCTGCGTGGTTACATGACCATGCTCTCCGAATACGCCGGTACTCAGTGGAACGAAGGCGACGTTTCCTGCTCCGTGGTTCGCCGCGTTGCACTGCCGGATGCTTTCTTCGCCATGGACGGCATGTTCGAAACCTTCCTCACCGTCCTGTCCGAGTTCGGTGCATTCCCGGCCATGATCGACCGTGAGCTGGAGCGCTACCTGCCGTTCCTGGCTTCCACCAAGATCCTCATGGCAGCCGTTCGCGCTGGTATGGGCCGCGAGGAAGCCCACGAGATCATCAAGGAGCACGCCGTCGCCACCGCACTGGATATGCGCGAAAAGGGTGCTGAGCAGAATCTCACTGAACGTCTCGCTGCAGATGAGCGTTTCCCGCTGGATGCCGCAGGGCTTGCCGACGCTCTGGCGAACCGCCATGCGTTCATCGGTGCCGCGGAATCCCAGGTTGACCGCGTAGTTGCACGTGTGCAGGCTGTCGTGGACAAGTACCCAGAGGCCGCGGCCTACAAGCCGGGCGAGATTCTGTAGCTTCGCGAGCGTCACGCGCGAAACACGTAAACGAAAAAACGTAAAGACGTAAGGTCCCTTGAAAAACTCTGTCACGTTGGTGGCAGAGTTTTTCTTTGTTTGTTGACGAAAGCACCAGTGAGCAGCCAAGTTCCTCGGTACGATGAGCGATAAGCATCGAAACCTCTACTCGAAAGGTGCCCGACGTGACATCGGCTGTTAGGACTTCGCTTTCTCGCCCAGGTGCCACATTGAATGTGCTGCGCTGGGTTCCAGAAAATGACAAGGGCGCGCCCATTACTCCTAAGGGAGTGGTGCAGATTGTCCACGGCATGGTCGAGTACGCCAACCGCTACGCCAAGTTCGCCGAGTACCTCGTATCCCAGGGTTATGCCGTCGTCGCGCACGACCATCGCGGCCACGGTATGACCAAGACGGATGCTGGCATCCCGGGCTTCTTCGCTGACTACGGTGGCTGGAACCTGATTCTCGAAGACCTCCACGCGGTGCGCCAGTACGTTGATGCAGAATTCCCAGGTAGCAAGCACTATATTCTCGGCCACTCCATGGGGTCGCTTCTGACTCGTAACTACATCGCCAAGTACGGCGAGGGGCTCACCGGTGTCATTATCATGGGCACTGTGTCGTGGCCAGGGGCTAAGGGCGACGCGGGAATGAAGGTGGCAAACCTGCTGGCTAAGATTCGTCCTACCGCGCCGGGCAAGCTGCTCAACACTCTCACCTTTGCTGATTACAACAAGGACTTTGAGCGCCGCACTAAGTTTGATTGGCTCACCCGCGACCACAAGATTGTCGATGCTTATATTGCGGACGACAAGTGTGGTTTCGTTCCCACCAATGCCTTTTTCCGCGACCTTCTCGTCGGCACGCACTACGCGAACTCGCCTGAAGCCTATGAGAAAGCGCCTGATGAGCTGCCGCTTTTCGTGGTTTCCGGTGCCGTTGATCCGGCGGGTGGCGCTGCCTGTGTGACTGAGGTCGTGGGCAAATACCTGAACGCGGGCAAGAAGGACGTGCGCTTTAAGGTCTATCCGGATGGTCGCCATGAGATTCTCAACGAGTTGAATAAGGAAGAGGTCTACTCCGACATTGTGGCGTGGTTGGAGTCCCGCTAGGGGGAGCTGGTTAATAGACAAAAAGTATGCCCGTTCGGCGGGTCGACCGGTGGGCATCTTTTGCTACTTATCCCAATGCGAGTTACTGACTGCGTTTATGTCAGCGGCGGCAGGGCGATGCAAGTTACTGACTGCGTTTATGACAAAAATGGCC
>NZ_KV787362.1:0-82118 GCF_001807075.1 Corynebacterium sp. HMSC14B06
CCTGGTTTTGCAGCTGGCTTGGCACCCGACTTAGCAGCAGCCTTGGTAGTTGGGGCCTGGGCAGACGCGTCAGCACCTGCGCCAGCATTCTTCTCTTCGTAGACCTTCTTCATCTTCCTGACGACGGGTGGTTCCACCGTCGAAGAAGCGGTCTTAACAAACTCGCCCTGAGCCTTCAGCTCGGCGAGTAGTTCTTTGCTGGTGACCCCGAGCTGCTTAGCGAGCTCATGGACACGTAGCTTTCCGGACACTGCTCTCCTCACTAGTGGGGGCCGAGCAGCGCCCGATGGCGGATTTGTCCGCGCACCGAGAGCGCCTGCAGGGCTCCCTCTTATCTGTTGCCGTTCATCGCTGATGCTTCATCGTGTGCTCATCAGTGTTCAGGTCTTTCTGTTGTCATTTTTCCTGCCTCCCTGCTTAGCGACACGCACATCGTCAGCGGGGGCGAAACCCTCCGCCGCTTCGTAGTGCGTGGCGATAAACTGTTTAACCGGAAACGCATCTACCTGCGTAGATACCTTCAGTGCGCGGCCAAATGCACGGCGCTTGTCGGCGATCTCCCAAGCCTTTAGTGTTGGGGTGATCCAGGCACCTCGCCCCTGCATCCGACGATGCGGATCAGCAACGACGGCTACTGAGCCATCTGAACGGGTGGTGGCGACAATGCGTAGCAGCTCCGAGCAATTGTGGCGCTGCTTAGTTGCAATACAGGTACGTGTGGGTGCAGGCGTATGAGTTGTCGAATTCGGGTTTAGCACCCGCGAAGTCGTCATACTCCTGACGCACCCACCTTCCTGCTAAGAAATTCAGCGCGAAAATTCGCATAGGAAAATCACGCCTTGTCGTTTGGCCACCTCCCAGCATAACCCGAAAAGGCGGAAAAGTGCCAACCCCCTAGGCACTTTCCCGCCACTTTCGCAACCGCTGGGACGCTGACGTTGTGTCTACTCCGCGTCGGAGTGGATATCGATTCGCCAGCCGGTCAGACGAGCCGCCAGACGGGCATTCTGTCCCTCCTTGCCGATAGCAAGAGAGAGCTGGTAGTCGGGCACCACAACGTGTGCACGGCGCTCGTCCATGTCCAGAATCTTGACACTAACTACCTTGGCGGGCGCCAGCGAGTTACCAACGAACTTCGCCGGATCCTCGTCGTAGTCGATGATGTCAATCTTCTCGCCCTTGAGCTCATTCATAATCGAGTTCACACGCTGACCGCGGGGCCCAATGCAGGCGCCCTTAGCGTTGAGGCCCTTGACCGTGGGGCGTACAGCAACCTTGGTGCGGTGACCGGCCTCGCGCGCAATGGAAATCAATTCCACTGCCCCATCGGCAACTTCCGGAACTTCAAGTTCGAAGAGCTTACGAATGAGCTCCGGATGCGTGCGTGACAGGTGAATCGCAACACCGCGCGGTGTCTTGTTCACACCGACGACGTAGCACTTGATGCGGTCACCGTGCTTGAGTTCCTCACCTGGCAGCTGCTCAGCCGGCATCAGAATACCGTCTCGGCCGTTGGCCTCCGAACCGATGTGGACGACGACAATGCCCTTTTCATTGGCATAGACATCGCGCTGGACCACGCCGGAAATGACCTGATTAGACAGGTCTGCGTATTCGTCGAGAACCTTATCGCTCTCCGCATCCCGCAGACGCGAAAGGATGGTCTGACGAACAGCGAATGCAGCGGTACGCTCGAAGTCCTCCGGAGTGTCGTCCCATTCGGAGATGAGATTGCCCTCGTCGTCTCGCTCCTGGGCAAAGACTATGACGTCACCGGTCTCACGGTCGATTTCGACGCGCGCATACTGTGCCGGTGCGGTGGTGTTACGGTAGCTTTCACGCAATGCTCGGGCGACCAGTCCCAGCATTTCGTCGACAGGAATACCCTTTTCCTTTTCCAAGGTTCGCAGGGCAGCTAGTTCAATCTTCACTTGTTATCCTCCAGCCTGGTCAAGGCATCGTCATAGTCTAGTCCCGCAAAATCCTTCTCGGCTGCGGGCGGATTAGAGAATTCAACTTGTACCACTGCACGGGCCACATTGGTTAATTGGACACGCTGGCCAACAGCCTTCAAACGTCCCTTTGGCCCCTTAGAGGTAACGAGAATGATGGATTCTTCATCCGGCGACAGCGCACCAATGCGGGCTGCAATCGCGGAACCGTCGGCAAGCGAAATCTCCGCAATACGACCACGGTTACGACGCCAGTGCCGAGGCTGGGTCAGCGGTGCGTCAATACCAGGAGTGGAAACTTCCAAGGTGTAGCCCTGAGCGCCGAAGTCCGCTTCACCACGTGCCTCCGCGGCATCCAGAGCCGAAGATACTTCATACGTGGCCTGTTCCAGAACATCGAGGTCAGGACGCTCATCTGCGTCAACTAACACAATGACCTGTGACTTTGCGCCGGCGCGAACGACCTTGACATCTTCCACATCCAGGCCGATTTGTGCGAGCGCCGGGCTCACAAACTGTTTAATTTTCTCGGGTGCGGGTATCGCCATAGTCGTAGAGTCTACAGGTCAAGTACTAGGAATTGCGCACCTGGGCGCTTTCCACATACCGCATTGACACAAAGTGCCGCCCGCCGTGGCACCATAGTGAGGTGATTGTTGAACCTCCCTCCCCCAGTTTTGCTTCCGCATCGCATCGCACTCGTACTCTCTCGCGCCGTGGCTTCCTCGCTGCTGCCCTCGCCGTGGGATCACTTCCTGCGCTTTCCGCGTGCTCGCATCTGGTGGCACCGCGCCCCGATTACGCCATTGAGGTTCTCCATGCGCTGGCGGCGCGCGATGCACAGTCGCTTAGCGACGCCAATCCTGACCTCGCAGCGGTGCGCTCCGCGCAGGTTACCGAACTGGATAAGGAAATCACACGCGCCTGCGGCACCCACAAGGACGGTAAACCTGTCGATGAATGTGGCTCGGACGTAGCAGTCCCAGGATCCCTGGTTACCGGTTCCGACGCGAAGCTACTGCTCACGGACTCGCGAAACAATCCCGTACTGACGAATGCCCTGGATTCACGCACTGCATTGCGGGAGGAGCACACTGCGCGCCTCGCCACGGCTGTCGATGGCGGTATCGTCCTCGCTCTGCGTGTTGCGGGCGCTGAGTGGGAGGAGCTTGTCCCATTGATTCCCAGTGACAGGGATGAAATCTCGGGTGCCGAAGAACAGATGACTAAGGCACTGCAAGCCGAATACATGATGATTTACGGTGTCGGCGTAGCCGCACCACGTGTCGGAGGCGATACCACTACTGCACTTTTGGCCCGTGGCGAGCGCCACCGAATTTTGCGCGATCGTGCCCGACTAATTTTGGAGGATTCCGACGTTGAGGTGCCGGAGAGCGCACCTGGCTATATGCCGGAAGGCGCTCCTTCGCCAGATACGGCACCCGTCGATTACATGATTGCATTGGAGCGCTATTGTGCCCAGGCGTGGGAAGACGTATTGCTCGCTGCTAATAACCCTCGGATGCGTATGTTCGCGCTGCAGGCAGCTGGCGTGGCTGCCGCCGGAGCGGCAGCGCTAGGTGGCAACAACTTGGAGCCGTTGCCGGGGCTTTAAGCCTTTGCCGCCTTAAGCCTTGCGAACCAGCTCCGCGACGTGAGCTGCAATGCCGTCAGCGGCGACCTCGTCGGTCTCGTTGGTCAGGCGGTTACGCAGCTCCACCTTGCCGTCCGCGTAGCCACGGCCAAAGATGACCACAAACGGCATACCCAGCAGCTCGGCGTCCTTGAACTTCACACCGGGGCTGACCTTCGGACGGTCGTCGAAAAGCACCTCAATGCCCTGCTGGCTGAGGTCTTCCGCCAGCTGTTCAGCGGCCTCAGCTGCTTCGGCGTTCTTGCCGGCCACAGCGATGTGAACCTTGTACGGTGCCGCGGCAACTGGCCACTTGAGGCCCTTTTCATCCAACTGCTGTTCCGCGAGGACAGCGACCAGGCGGGACACGCCAATGCCGTAGGACCCCATCGTCGGACGAGCACGCTTACCGTTGACATCGAGGATGTCGATTTCAAAGGCGTTGGTGTACTTGCGGCCCAACTGGAAAATGTGACCGATCTCGATTCCGCGCTCGATCTTTAGCGTGCCATGCCCCTCCGGAGCCGGGTCGCCGTCACGCACCTCTGCGACATCGCAAATACCATCAATCTGGAAGTCGCGACCAGCGACCACATCGACGATGTGCTTGCCTTCCTCGTTGGCTCCTGTAATCCAATTTGTGCCCTCCGCCACGCGGGGGTCAGCTAGGACCTTCACACCGCGATCGGCGAGCCCCTGCGGGCCGACGTAGCCCTTGATCAGGAAGTCATTGGCTGCGAAGTCCTTGTCCTCCAGCAAGCGCGCCTCACCCGGTTCAAATGCGACTTCAAGACGCTTTTCATCGACCTCACGGTCACCGGGAACCAGGATTGCGGTGAGCTGTTCCGGCAGGGCGTTGCCCTCCTTATCGACCTTCTTCGGGTCGACGGCGACGAGAACGCACTTCAAAGTATCGGCAGCAGTGACCTCGCGTCCGAGGTCCGCACCATTGGCCCAATCAACAAGTGCTGCGATTGTGGTGCAGTTCGGAGACTCGTAAACCTTCGCCTCCGGTTGTCCCTCAATCGGCTGCGGTTCAACTGCCGGAATCTTCACGGCTTCCACATTGGCGGCGTACTCACCGTCGGTGGAGACTACGAAGGAGTCTTCGCCACTTTCGCTAACAGCCAGGAACTCCTCGGAGGCCGAACCGCCCATAGCGCCGGAGGTGGCGTGGCAGATTTCGTACTTAATGCCCAGCCGGTCAAAAATTCGCTGGTAGGCACCGCGGTGCTGCTGATAAGAATTCTCCAGCCCCTCGTCGTCCATGTCGAAGGAATAAGAGTCCTTCATCACGAACTCGCGGCCACGCAGAATACCAGCGCGCGGGCGAGCCTCGTCGCGGTACTTGGTCTGAATCTGAAACAGCGTCGTCGGGAAATCCTTGTAGGAGCTGAAAAGATCCTTGACAGCCAGCGCGAACACCTCTTCGTGCGTCGGCCCCAGCAGGTAGTCCGCGCCCTTGCGATCCTTCAGACGGAACAGCTCGGGGCCGTATTCGGTCCACCGATTCGTCGCCTCGTACGGTTCACGCGGGAGCAGTGCAGGGAATGCCAGCTCCTGTGCGCCAATGCCTTCCATCTCCTCGCGCACAACCTTCTCTACGTTGCGCAGAACCTTCAAGCCCAGTGGCAGCCAGGAGTACACACCAGGGGCAGTTCGCCGGATGTAGCCGGCACGGACGAGCAGCTTGTGGCTAGGGACCTCGGCGTCAGCTGGATCCTCGCGCAGTGTGCGCAGGAACAGCTGGGACATTCGCGTAATCATGAATGCTGATTTTACCCGTCGATCATTCTTCGCAACATGCGGGGCATTACTATGGTGCCCATGCTCGTAGTCCTACCCCCCTCTGAAACCAAAGCCACTGGTGGCAGCCATCCCGCAGTAGACTTTTCCTCGCTGAGCTTCGGCTCCCTCAACCCCATCCGCGAGCGCATTGCAGCCGATCTCGTGGCGCTAAGTGCGAACAGGGAAGCCGCGATGGAAACACTGAAGCTGGGGCCACGGCTTGCTGACGAAGTCACAGCTAATGCCGCGCTCCTAGAGTCGCCGACCATGCCGGCTCTCGAGCGTTATACCGGGGTGCTCTACGACGCACTCTCCCCCAGCGATTTGCCGGAAACCGGCCGTGCTCGACTCGCCATCGGGTCAGCGCTCTTCGGTGTCATTGGCGGGGACGACCTCATCCCCCACTACCGTCTCTCTGGTACGGTCAAGCTCCCCTTCGCGGATCAGCCTGCCGACGCGGCTCCCACAATGAAGCGCCGTTGGGGTACCGCCATCACCGAGGCTCTCAATGATGTCGACTTCCTCATCGACCTTCGTTCCGGCACCTACGCCAATTTGGGCAAAGTCAAGAGCGCGACAACGATGACCGTGCTCACCGCCGAGGGCAAAATCGTCAGCCACTTCAACAAGCACTACAAGGGCCTATTTGCCCGCGCCATCGCCCTTTCCGACACGACACCGACCTCCCCCACAGAGGCCGTCGACATCGCACGCGCCGCAGGATACGACGTCTCGCTTGACGACGACACCCTCATCTTCCGCGTCCCGGAAAACTAAATGTCGTCGTTGTAGCGCTTTCGGCCTGCCACAATGGCGGCAATCAGAGCGATAATAGCGATGAAAATGCTGTCGTATCGCGATCCTTCTCCGCCGAGGAGAAGGAGTCGGAAGATGATCATGGTTCCGAGGTAGAACACCAGGAAGGTCGCAGCGCCCATCCAGATGGCGCTACGCAGCTGATCGTCGGCAAGCAGTCGGGTAACAAGCCCTGCCTTTTGCTGCTCTGGCTCACGCTTCCTCGACTTGTTGTTGCTCAACTTGTTGTTCTTACTCATCGCCCTCATCCAGACCGGCGACTTCACCGATGACGATAACCGCGGGCGGCTTGATTGCCTCTTCGACCATTTTCTCGCCAAGCTCGCCGAGTGTGCAGCGTAGCGACCTCTGATTCGGCAGCGTGCCGTCCTGGATGACCGCAGCCGGAGTCTTCGGGCTGCGGCCGGCCTTCATCAGAGCCTCGGCAATCTTTGGCCCGTTCTTAACTCCCATAATGATGGCAATAGTGCCGTGCATCCGGCCCAGCGCATCCCAATTGACCAGCGATTTCCTGTGCCCCGGTGGGACGTGACCGGACACAACAGTGAATTCATGGTTGACGCCACGCATAGTAACTGGGATGCCAATCGTCCCCGGTACCGCCAGTGCTGAAGTAATACCCGGCACAACGCGAACCGGTACCCCAGCCTTCTGCAGCTCCTGAAGCTCTTCAAAACCGCGGCCGAAGATGTACGGATCGCCACCCTTGAGCCGGACCACAAAGTAGCCCTCACGGGCACGATGAACTAGCAGTTCATTGATGCGCTCCTGAGCCATGGCGCGGCCGTAAGGAAGCTTGCCGGCATCAATAATCTCGACATCCGGCTCCAAGTCACCGAGCAGCGACAGTGGACCGAGGTGGTCTGCAACGACAACGTCGGCAAGCCGGAGCAAGCGACGCCCCTCAACGGTAATCAGACCGGGGTCGCCCGGGCCACCGCCTACGAGTGCGACCTGACCAGCGAGGTCCCCAGCGCGCGACGCGCGACGGCCGGTCAGCGCCACAGGAGTAAGCGGGCTGGAAGCCCCGGTTTCATCGTCGACGAGAATACCTCGGCGGTGTCCCTCTAGAGTCACCTCACGCAACAACGCCTCGTCACAGCAGACCATGAGAGCCTTGCCCCAGCTCATCGCCTCGGTAAAACCGGTGCGGGTCAAAGTAATACGGCCGTCTGCAGCCCAGGCCTCAATCGCAGTTGTTACTTCCCCACCTTCACACACAGTGACATCAGCGCCAGAGTCCAACAGCCGAGGAATCACGCGCTCTGCAGCCGTGGAACCGCCAATCACCAACACACCGTAGTCTTTGAGAAGCAAACTCATAGCTAACACTTTACCCGGCGCACGAAGCGACAAAGCGACTGACGTTCCCCGGCGCACCCGCCGGATGAACATGCAGGTAACCGGCATGAATCCGCCCAGACTCGGAAACGAAGCCGTCGCGAACTGTTTCGCCTTGATATCCACGCCAACCCCAGGCTGGTTGCCACCCGGCCGCAGCAGCGACACTTGCGGTGTCATCGGTTAGGGCTGTCTTGTGGAACTCGTGACCGCGCACGCGCGTTCCTACCGGGCACAGCACAGAATCAGTCAGCGCCACAGCCTCCCGGTACCCCAGCTTCAACCGTGCCATGTGCGCTCGCCCCGGGATGATGCCACACATACGGCGCCCACCGAGATCTTCAAGCAGCCAGAGCAGCCCCGCGCATTCGCCGTGGATCAGCGCACCATCGTCGGCAGCCTGACGTAGATCGCGGCGAATGTCATCACGAATAGATAGCGCGTCGGCATGCTCTTCTGGGAATCCACCGGGCACGATGTAGCCTTCGGCTTCCGGCAGTTCGTCAACCAATGGGTCGAAATCCACGACCTCGGCTCCAGCGGCCTGCAATAGCTCACGGTGCTCTGCATAGGTAAACGAGAACGCAGGACCCGCCGCGACCGCTACACGCACGCGGCGCTGAGTAGCCAGCGGTACAACGAACTGTGCGGGGTTCCATGGTTCAGCTGGATAGGGCTGCCGGGCAAGCTGGATAATCCGGTCTATGTCGATGTAGGTCTCCACCAAGTTGGCCATCGATTCAATGACCGCTTCTAGCTGCTCACCCTGCTCGACTGCAGTGACCAGCCCCAAATGCCTGCTGGGCACCTCAATATCAGTCACTCGCGGAATAGCGCCGAGCACCTCGACCCCCATGGTCTCCACAGAACGGGTAATGATGTCCGCATGCCGCGGGCTGCCCACCTGATTAATAATCACGCCACTGACACGGACGTCAGTGCGAAGCGTGGAGAAACCGTGGACAACAGCCGCCGCCGACTGCGACATATGCCGGGCATCAATCACCAACACCACCGGAAGTCCCAACAGTGAGGCAATCTCAGCCGTCGAGCCCTCCACCGATAGCGGGTCGTCACCAATGCGGCCGTCGAAAAGCCCCATAACCCCTTCGACCACCGCAATATCGCTGTCGGCAGCTCCATGTGCGTAGAGCGGCCCAATCATCTCAGGCGCGCACATAAAGGAATCCAGATTGCGGCCGGGACGACCAGCGGCTACCCCGTGATAGCCAGGATCAATATAGTCGGGTCCGACTTTGAAAGGTGCCACCGCGTGACGGCGCGACAGTGCACGCATCAGGCCCGTGGAGATTGTCGTCTTTCCCGTGCCTGATGCTGTCGCCGCGATGACAATTCCAGGCGCTACCACTCGATGCCCTTTTGTCCCTTACGTCCGACATCCATCGGGTGCTTAATCTTGGTCATCTCCGTCACCAGATCCGCGACCTCCACGAGCT
The DNA here is from genome assembly GCF_001807075.1 of Corynebacterium sp. HMSC14B06. Taxonomy (NCBI): domain Bacteria; kingdom Bacillati; phylum Actinomycetota; class Actinomycetes; order Mycobacteriales; family Corynebacteriaceae; genus Corynebacterium; species Corynebacterium sp. HMSC14B06. The sequence goes on from NZ_KV787362.1 coordinate 8,988, forward strand.
TCGGATCCGCATCGCGGCCAGTCATCACCACATGCTGGCGGCCGGGACGGTTCCTCAATGTCTCCACCACATCGTCGACATCAATCCAACCCCACTTGATTGGGTAGGTGAACTCGTCGAGCACGTAGAAGTCGTGCACCTCATTTTCCAGGCGGCGTTTAATCTCCTGCCATCCCTCGGCAGCAGCTGCCGCATGGTCCTCCTCAGTGCCCTGCTTACGCGACCAAGACCAACCTTCTCCCATCTTGTGCCATTCGACCGGGCCGCCTTCCCCCGTGTCGTCGTGAAGCTCGCCCAACCGGCGCATGACAGCTTCCTCGCCAACCTTCCACTTTGCCGACTTTACAAACTGGAAGACACCGATATTCATCCCCTGATTCCACGCGCGCATCGCCATACCGAATGCCGCGGTGGACTTGCCCTTACCTGGGCCCGTATGCACCGCAGTAATCGGAATCATGCGACGCTGCCTGGTGGTCAGTCCATCGTTGGGAATTGATTTGGGGTCAAGCTTTCCTTGTGCCATGGTCTCGATGATAGGCATGGACCACGCCCGCCACGGCTTCGGCATTGAGTTCGGAGAGATTTATGCAGGTCGCACCCAATTCCACGCTGAGTTCCTGTGCCAGCCCCAGCCGCACGCGAGAGCGCTCACAGTCGATAACCACCGTCGCCGCCAACGCTTGACGACGGATCTTTGCGGCCACAGCCCTCGCCTGCTGCAGGCCATTTTTACCCGTTGCTCGGCCGTCGGAGAGCAAGACCATGATTGCGCGCCGTGTGGGCTCCCTATGGGCTTCCCGAACTACCACTTCGTGTGCCTTCAGCAATCCTTCGGCCAATGGAGTTCGGCCACCAGTGCGGACATCTGCGAGGCGACGTACTGCGGTGTCGATAGACTTCGTCGGCGGTAAAACTAATTCGGCGTTATTTCCGCGGAAAGTAATGACAGCGACTTTATCGCGGCTTTGGTAGGCATCACGCAGCAGCGATGTGACCGCGCCGGTGACGGCTGCCAGACGGTCGCGTGCTGCCATGGAACCCGAGGTGTCCACGACAAAGACGACCAGATTGGACTCAGTTCCCTGTCGGATAGCGCCGTGAACGTCCTCTGGTTCCAGAGGGATCATCGAGTCGCCCATCCGGGCGCCACGATTGGCCGCCGCCAACACTGTCGCCGGCACGTGGAGACCATGGCCTCCCCGCTCGGCACCAATGGTGCTGCCCCGCGGGCCAATGGCCTTGGAACGCCGGCCGGAATCCCCTTGGCCGACACCGTCAACGCTGATTTTACGAACGGCGAAAGGGGGCGCCTTCAGCGGCGCGACCTCCCTTCGATCCCGCGGAATTCGACTGTTGCGGCTCCTGAGGCTCGGAGTTGGAGTCGAACTGGGAGGGCTTCTCAGGTTTGACTTCGGGCTGGTCTGAGGTCTCCGAATCCGACTCTGGCTGATTCTGGTCATCTCGGAACTGCTCCTCTGCATCCTGCAGAGCATCGTCGAGCTGTTCCTGGTCCAGTCCTGGTTCATCAAAGGGGTCACGGCGACGACGGTGCGGCAGTGCCATTTCCGCAGCTACCTTAATGTCTTCCGCAGTGATCTCAATTGGATTGCCGGGTGCCGGCTGCGCCGACTCGTCCCCGGCTACTCGCCAGGCAGCGTGAGCGCGGGCGGTACGTGCAATGACGATGTCGGCACGCATCCCGTCCACATCAAAAGCAGCGCACACTGTGGCAATTTGACCAAGAATGTTGGGGGTCAATTCGACGTCGTCAAGCAGTGCGCGCGCGCGATCGATGCGAGCGTGTAGCGCATCGTCGTCGGCGGCGAACCGCGTGACAAAGCTCTCCGGGTCGGCGTCAAAGTCGAGGCGGCGGGCGACGATTTCCGCGCGGACAGCCGGATCCTTGGATGCGGTGACGTCGATGGCGAGCCCAAAGCGGTCGAGAAGCTGGGGACGCAATTCGCCCTCTTCCGGGTTCATCGTGCCGACCAACACGAACCTGGAGGTTGCGGAGTGCGAGATACCATCGCGTTCAACAACCACGCGACCGGTGGCTGCGGCATCGAGCACGGAGTCAACGAGATGATCCGGCAGCAGGTTAATCTCGTCGACATAGAGAATGCCACCGTCAGCCGCGCTGAGTAGTCCCGGATTGAACTGTGCGTGTCCGGTAGTCAGGACGGTCTCCACATCGATGGAGCCTACGACTCGATCTTCCGTAGCGCCGAGTGGCAGGTTTACCAACGATCCGCTGAGAAATGGCGCCAACGCGCGGACCGTAGTGGTCTTGGCTGTGCCCTTCTCACCGCGGATGACGACACCACCAATCTCCGGGGATAGCGCGGTCAGAATCAACGCAAGCTGTAGTCGCTGCTGCCCGACGATCGCAGTAAAAGGAAAAGTGGGCTCTGTTTGTGCAGTGGTCGCTGACGTGATTTTTTCCATAAGCACAGTTCTACCCCACTGCGAACGGATGGCTCACAGCGGGGTAGAACAATGTTGGCTTAATTGAACTCTTTGAAGCTCTTCAGCGAGTTACTAGCGCTCCAGCTTCAGGGTCTTCTGGGAAGCCTCCCAGACCTCCTTGAACAGAGCCGGGTCATCAGCCAGGTGCGTACCGTAGGACGGGACGAGCTCCTTCAGCTTCGGAGCCCACTTGCCCATGTGACGGCCGAAGCAGCGCTCAATCAGGCTAATCATCACAGCCGGAGCGATGGAAGCGCCCGGGGATGCACCCATCAGGCCGGCAATGGTGCCGTCCCACGAGTTGATGACCGCGGTACCGAACTCGAGGGTACCGAAGACCGGAGCCTTCATCGGCTTAATGACCTGGACGCGCTGACCAGCGACGATCAGCTCCCAGTCCTCTGGGCGAGCGTTCGGGACGTACTCACGCAGGGACTCAATACGTGCGTCGAAGTCCTTCAGAACCTCAGTAATCAGGTACTTGGTCAGCCCCATCTCCTGGACACCAACACCCATCATGGACGGCAGGTTGGCCGGACGCAGAGACTTAATCAGGTCCAGGTTGTTACCGTTCTTGAGGAACTTCATGTTCCAACCGGCGTACGGGCCAAAGAGCAGGCCGCGCTTGCCGTCGATAACACGGGTGTCCAGGTGCGGAACGGACATCGGCGGCGTGCCGACGGAAGCCTTACCGTAGACCTTGGCGTCATGCTTAGCAATGACTTCCTCGTTGGTGCAGCGCAGCCACTGGCCGGAGACCGGGAAGCCACCGAAACCACGAATCTCGTTAATACGAGCCTTCTGCAGCAGCGGCAGTGCGTCACCGCCGGCACCGACGAATACGAAGTTGGCAACCAGGGTGCGAACGTCCTTGGTGTGCAGGTTCTTCACGGTGACGATCCACTTGGAACCGTCGCGCTTCAGACCGGTGACCTCGTGTCCGTAGCGAATCTCAGTACCCATATCGGACAGTGCGGCCAGGTACTGCTTGGTCAGTGCACCGAAGTTAACGTCCGTACCATTCGGGTTACGAATAGCGGAGACCGGCTTGGAGAAGTCACGGCCCTCGGACATCAGCGGAAGGTACTCAGCGAAACGGTCCGGATCTTCAATGAGCTCCTGACCGTGGAACAGCGGCTCCTTCTCAAGTGCCTCATAGCGACGACGCATGAACGCCATCTGCTCCGGCCCCTGAGCGAAGGTGGTGTGATCAACTGGGTTGATGAATTCCTTCGGGTCAGTCAGGGTGCCGTTTTCAATCAGCGAGGTCCACAGCTGGCGGGAAACCTGGAACTGCTCATTAATGAGCTTAGCCTTGGTGACATCGACCTTGCCGTTCTTCTCCGGCGTGTAGTTCAGCTCGCACAGAGCAGAGTGGCCGGTACCAGCGTTGTTCCACGGGGAGGAAGACTCCTTGGCGGGCTGATCGAGACGCTCGAACAGAACCTGTGACCAGGATGGCTCGAGCTCCTTGAGCAGCACACCCAGCGTCGCACTCATTACACCTGCACCAATGAGGACGACGTCTACCTCGTCGCCACTGGAAGCAGGAAGCTTGTTATCAGCCATTTTGCTGTCAACATCCTTACTAACTTGATTAGTGATTCAAACTAGCGCTCGCTCACATGCGCGCACACAACTAAAGACGCAAAAGAGAGCTACCGTCTCAGTCCATAATCTATTGTGGCACACATTCCCACTACCCCCGGTAATCGGCGCTAGGCTTGACCCTGTGACTACCGATATTCCCGATTTCGTTACCCCCACCTTTAACCCCGATAACCTAGGCGAAGACTACAGCCAACATGTCATCGAACTCGGCCAGGACCCCGACGGTGAGGGATCCGTACACGCGGTATTGGTCCGCTACTGCCCCGACTCGTCGGCAAGCGACTTCCAAAAACGTCCGGCGGTTCTATGGATTCACGGGATGTCGGACTATTTCTTCCAGAAGCACGTAGCGGAACGGTACCACGCCGAAGGCTACGCCTTTTACGCTATTGACCTGCGTAAGTGCGGGCGCGCGCACCAACCTGGGCAGACTTGGCATGGCTGCAGCGATCTGACGAATTACTTCGAGGATCTCAACAGGGCACTCGCAGTGTTAGACCACGCCGGTCATACAACTGTCACTGTTAATGCGCACTCCACTGGTGGTCTCATTGCCGTGCTCTGGCTCGATTGGTTACGAAGCACAGGCGGCCATTGCCCGCAAGCACCCAATATTTCCGTCACGGCTGCCGTCTTGAACTCACCGTGGCTGGCTCTGCACGTTTCCCGGGCAAAGGCTCCCGTGTACTCGCTGGTGACTCGTGTTATGTCGCGGATTCGCCCCAACAGTCTTATTCCAGTGCAGTCTGCGGGCGGCTATGGAAAATCCATTAGCGCCGACCACCAGGGGCGTTGGGAGTACAACCGCACTTTCAAGCCGCTGGCTGGCCATGACAAGAACTGGCGTTGGCTCAATGCCATCATCGTCGGCCAGCAACGTGTCAGCCGCGGTATCGATACCGGCGTGCCGACGCTCGTCCTCCACTCGGACAACTACCTTCTCGGCTCCGACTACACACCGGAGCACAGCCGCGTTGACTCTGTCCTCAACACTGAGCAAATTGCCGATGCCACTGCCCACTTGGGACCGCAGGCTCGCAACGTCGCGATTCCGGGTGCTCTCCATGACGTCTACCTTTCCGCACCCGAAGCACTTGACCGCGCTTTTAATGAGACCTTTCAGTTCCTTGCCACAGTCAATCCAGGAGACAGCTCAAAATAGGAGCACAGAATAGGAACTCGGAATAAATCAGCATTCAGTACGGTTGAACCAAACTAGTTTGACCAGAATGCTAGGAGTGCTTGTGACCACTGAGAATTCGCCTGAGACTACCCCACGCCACTACGACGTCATCATTATCGGAACCGGGTCCGGCAATTCCATTCCAGCCCCAGCCTACGACAATGTCCGTATCGCTCTGGTGGAGGAAGGACGCTTCGGCGGTACTTGCCTCAACGTTGGGTGTATTCCCACCAAGATGTTCGTTCTGGCCGCTGATGCCGCCCGCAACATCCGCGAGGCCAGCCGCCTGGGTGTGCACGGCACCTTCGACTCCGTTGATCTCAAGCAAATCCAGGATCGCGTTTTTGCCCAGCGCGTCGACCAGATTGCCGACGGCGGCGAGGCATACCGCCGCGGGGACGAGACTCCCAATATCGATGTCTACGACCGGCACGCAACGTTCGTCGGCCGCCGCACTATTCGCACTGGCATCGGCGAGGAAACCGTCGACATCACAGCCGACAACATCATCATCGCTGCAGGCTCCCGCCCTCACGTTCCGGGCCTCATCGCAGACTCCGGGGTCGATTACTACACCAACGAGAACATCATGCGCGTCGACAAGCTCCCGCGCGAAATGATCGTCGTCGGCGGCGGCTACATCGCTAGCGAGTTCGCGCACGTCTTCGCCTCCTTCGGTACGAAGGTGCACATGCTGGTGCGCTCCGATGTCATGCTGCGTGGCTCAGACGCCGCTATCTCCGAGCGCTTCCACGAGGTTGCCGCCCGCGACATTGACATCCGCATGAACACCTCCATCACTGAACTCTCCCAGGAGGGCGAGATCGTCACGGCCACGCTTGACGACGGCACGGAGATCGCAGCCGATGCCCTGCTCGTGGCAACCGGACGCATTCCCAACGGTGACCGTATGGACCTTGCAGCCGGTGGTGTGGAGATGCACGACGATGGTCGCATCAAGGTTGACCAGAACGGCCGCACCTCTGCCGAAGGTGTGTGGGCGCTGGGCGATGTCTCTAGCCCGTACCAGCTGAAGCATATTGCCAACCATGAGGCCAAGGTTGTCTTCCACAACGTGCTGAACCCGTCGGACCTGCGCGAATTTGACCACCGCTACATTCCGTCGGCAGTCTTCTCACATCCGCAGATTGGTCAGGTCGGTATGACCGAGGATGAAGCTCGCGCCTGGGCTGCGGAAAATGGCACGGAGATTACCGTGAAGGTACAGAACTACGGCGATGTCGCCTACGGCTGGGCGCTGGAGGATCGCGACGGCTTCGCTAAACTGATTGCGGACCGCTCCACCGGCCGCCTGCTGGGTGCGCATTTCATCGGCGAGCAGGCTGCCACCCTAGTGCAGCAGTGCATCCAGATGATGAGCTTCGAAATGGATGTGCGCGAAGTTGTCAAGGGCCAGCACTGGATCCACCCAGCACTGCCAGAGCTGATTGAAAACGCAATCCTGGGCCTGGAGTTCGATAACTAGCCCAGCTGTTCAATACCTGTGGCCTGGGCCAATGCGGGCCCAGCCAGGTACTTCTCGACTGCATTGGCCAACAGGTCGACCTGCAGCAGCCGTTCTCCGGCAAACGAAGTATTAGGACTGACCTCAAAGCCGTCCCGACCGACGGCAACTGCAACTTCCATCAGCAACTCACGGCGCGCCTGATCATTTTCCAGGTAGCCGTGGCGGTGCGTGCCCATCACCATGCCACGCCGCGCCCCTTCTTCAGGCTCAGTGATAAAAGGCGCCTCGCTGCTTCGCACAACCTGTCCATTGTGGACTTCGTAAGAGCCATCCGGGTGGCTCACCAGCGTCTTCGTCCCCGCGAATTCAATGTCGGTATCGAACACGCCAAGCCCGTTCACTGTCCCGGCTACCGACTCCACCGAGTCAGTGATGGTGGTGCAGAGCATTTGGAACCCACCGCAGATGCCAATCAGCGGCAGCCCTCGGGCGGCTCGGTTCTCCAGTACGTCGTCAAGCCCACGCTCGCGCAACCACTTGAGATCGGCGACCGTCGACTTCGTCCCGGGCAACACGACCAGGTCGGCGCGAGCAACGACCGACGGATCGACCGTCCACTGCACGTGTACCCCTGGTTCACAGGCAAGCGCTTCGATATCGGTGGCGTTGGACACGCGCGGCAAGCGAATGGCGGCCACGGACAACGTTTCCGTACCCAGCGGTGCGTTCGCCGGCCCTACCGACGCACCAGCGACTGTGCCGAGCGAATCCTCCGCATCGATCCACAGCCCCGGAATAAAAGACACTACGCCGAGTACGGGCACGCCGGTGTGCTCGCGCACCACGTCCAATCCCGGTGTCAACAGCGAAACATCGCCCCGGAACTTGTTGACGATAAAACCGGTAATCCGCGCGCGGTCTTCGGGGCTCAAAATTGCATGCGTGCCGACGAAATGTGCAAGCACCCCACCGCGGTCGATGTCGCCGGCGACCACAACCGGCAAATCAGCGAGCTCTGCCAAGCCCATGTTGGCGATGTCTGACTCTCGCAGATTGACCTCGGCAGGACTACCAGCGCCTTCGCACAAGACGACATCGAACTGCCCCCGCAGCTCTTCCAATGTCTCCGCGACTACCCCGCGCAACGCTTTTCGACGCGACCGGTACGTCAGAGCGCTCACATGCCCATCGGCTTTGCCCTTCACCACCACCTGACTAGTGTGGTCCGAGCCCGGCTTGAGAAGCACCGGGTTAAAGGAGACATCCGGCTCCAGCCCACAGGCGAGCGCCTGCAGAGCCTGCGCGCGCCCAATCTCGCCGCCGTCAAGCGTGACAGCGCAGTTGTTGGACATGTTCTGTGCTTTGAAGGGTGCGACCTTCACGCCGCGGCGCGCGAGCAGCCGACACATGCCGGCGACCAGAACCGACTTACCGGCATCTGAGGTGCAGCCGGCAATCAGAGCTGCAGGGGCCTGCACGGGTTAGGCCTCGGGCTTCCAACCAGTTTGGAACTGACCTGGCACGTTCTGCTCATCCGGCAGAGTGAGGATTTCATAGCCGTCGGAGGTCACCAGCACCGTGTGCTCGAACTGGGCGGTGAACTTGAAGTCATCATTCTGCACAGTCCAGCCATTATCCCAGATGTGGTACGGCAGCTCACCAAGGTTAATCATCGGCTCAACAGTCAAGGTCATGCCCGGCTCGAAAATGGTGTCCTGGCTCGGCTCATCGTAGTGGAGAACGATTAAACCATTGTGGAACGTGGTACCGACACCGTGACCGGTGAAGTCCCGAACGGTGTTGTATCCAAAACGCTTAGCGTAAGACTCGATTACGCGGCCGATGACATTAATCTCACGGCCCGGCTTGATGACCTTAATGCCGCGCATGGTGGCGTTGTAAGTGCGCTCCACTAGCTGGAGGTGCTCCTCCGAGACATTGCCCGCGAGGAAAGTCGCGTTGGTGTCACCGTGGACGCCGTTCTTGTATCCGGTGACGTCGACATTGACGATATCGCCGTCTTCAATAACCTGAGTGTCCGGAATACCGTGGCAGACAATCTCATTGAGAGACACACAGCACGACTTCTCGAAACCGCGGTACCCCAGCGTGGACGGGTAGGTGTCGTGATCCAACAGGTACTCGTGCACCACCCGGTCAATCTCATCCGTGGTCACGCCCGGAGTTACGGCCTTGCCGGCCTCCACCAACGCGTTGGCAGCAATGCGAGAGACCTCTCGCATATTTTCAATATCTTCCGGAGTCTGTACCAGCGGCTCGCCGACGCCTTCCTGAACCTCGTCCTTCCAGGCGTACTCCGGCCGTTCAATATGTGCCGGAACAGTGCGAATTGGCGTGGACTTTTGCTGAGTAAGTGGAGAACGCTGAGTCATGGAACATACTCTACCCCTACCCCCGGATTAGCCTTTCGGCCTGTGCCGGTTTCGAAGCCAGAAATGCTCTAGCCCTCGTCTCCTGAACCTTCATCCATATTGGCGAAGAAGGCATCGGTAATCGCCACCGCATGTTCGGATCCACCACCACCGACGATGAGCGTGGCGAAGGCCAAGTCATCTCGATAGCCAGTGAACCAAGCGTGCGAGCCGCCTCCATACTCGGCCTCACCGGTCTTGGCGTAGACCTCACCGCGTCCGGCAATGGCCGAACCGGTACCGGAGGTCACCACCGCCCGCATGAGTGAGCGAATCTCATTCAAAACCTCAGGTGGAAGTGGCTTCGATGTCTGCGACTGCCACGTTCCCGCGCTTGGCACGAGTGACGGCGTCGGAGTGCGCCCGGCCGCCACCGTCGCGGAAACCAGTGCCATGCCAAACGGGCTGGCCAAGTCATTGCCCTGTCCATAGCCCGCATCGATACGCTCGACTTCATCACTGCCATCAGACACGCTGCCGGTAATAGTGTCGAGGCCCGCGATGTGATAGTTGATGCCGATGCCGAAGTTCTTGGACTCCTCCTTGAACTGCCCTGGCTCCAACTTGTGAGAGATGTTGCCAAACGTGGTGTTACAAGACCGCGCGAACGCATCGCTCAGCGAGGTATTCCCGACACCACTTCCGTTGTAGTTGGTGACAATACGCGGCCCGATCTCCATCGAACCTGGGCACGGCACAGTCGATCCCGCATTTAGCCCCTCGTGCTGCACACCTGCGGCGGCAGTAACAATCTTGTACGTCGATCCCGGCGGGAACTGTCCCATCAGCGCAAGGTCGCCGTCCTTATCTGCTTCCGCTGTCTGTGCTACCGCCAGAATCTTGCCCGTAGACGGCTGCACAGCCACCAGCATTGCCTTAGCATCTTGCCGCGTATCGACGGCCTTTTGCGCTGCGTCCTGCACCTTTTTACTAATCGATGCCTGCACCGCCGGGGCTACATCCGGAGACACCTCATAGAGCGTGCCGACGACTGCTCCGCCCTCGTTGGCCGCCACGATATTCCAGCCATCGGCACCGTGATCACCAGTGTCCACTAGCCTTTCCACACGGCTCATCAAATCAGGCGCAAACCCCGGGTCGGGTCGCACCATCGCTGCTTCATCGTTAACAGAAATTCCGTCAATGTCCGCGAGCTCATCCTTGACTCGCTGCGGCGTGGATGCCGGCAGCACAATCAGTGAAAAGTTACCCTTCCCACCAGCTGCCTGCTCCCCTATAGCGCGCGCGTCAAGCTTCGGACCATCTTCCGGCATTTCATTATTGATGACCGTCGCCGCCCGGTTAATCGACGACTGCACATTCTCCGCCCCATCACGATTGAGAATTACCCGGTGCACAGTCCCCGGCTCAAGCAAGGCCGCACCGTCCGAACCAACCACAGACGGACGTGGAGCTGCGATAGTGCGCAATTCTGGGTGCTGATTACGCCCCAGCTGTGGATGCAGGGATGCTGGCGACCAGCGCAACGCCCAATCCCGTTGCCCAGCCTCAGTCTTGGTCAGCGTGAAAGTGGTGTCATATCCCCAGCGTCGCTGATGCGGCAGCTGCCAATTCATGGTGACTTCGGCCGAGGACTGATTCGAGCTGGTATCGATACCCTCGATTTCATAGTCAAGCCCCTCCGGCTGAAGGCCGTCGGTGGCCGCATTCAGATCCCCCTCAGCGGAATCCGGATGATCGGTCAGCGCCGCCGCCTTAGCGACATCCCCTCCCGCCAGCGCCCCAAGGAATTCCTCAAGCACCTCGCGCCCGGTGTCAGGCCGCGGCGTACACGCGGCGGATGACAACACCAGACCCGTGATTGCCACAGCCGAGATACTGCGAAGCAGGGGCTTGCGGCGCGAAGTTTGTTCCATGTGGGCTGACGTTAGCACCGCTTTGCTTTACGACGACGCTGGCGCGCCGCAACCTGCTATCAGCGGTTCAGCACAATTGGATTGACCACGTCAGCAGCCATAACCAGAACGCCGAAGACCAGCAAAACTGCGGTAAAGGCCATAGTAATTGGCATGAGTTTGGTGTAATCGGCAGGCCCAAGCGCAGGCTTACCGAACGCCTTGCGAATCAGGTCGCGGATGCGCTCATAAATAACAACGGCGATGTGGCCACCGTCGAGTGGCGGCAACGGCACGAGGTTGAACACGGCCAGGAAATAATTGAGGTTAGCCAGCAACAGAAAGAATGAAGGCCACTGGTTCATCTCCACCAATTCACCACCGGCACGCGACGCGCCGACGACACTCATTGGGCTGGCCGGGTCACGCTGAGCACCAAAGATAGAGGCGACCACGCCGGGAACCTTCTCCGGAATGGAGAGCAGCCCGTTCCAAACCGCCCCGAAAAGGCTGCCTGTGAAGCTGGCCGCACCGCCGATGGCAGTCACTGCGTTGTACTCGTGAAGGATGGTCTCTGGTCGCTGGAAGGCGATACCAATTGCTGGCTGGTCGATGTCCTGCCCGTCGTTAGTCTTGCGTTTGACGACTTCCGGGGTGACCGTGACCGTCTGGGTGCTGCCATTGCGGTCGATGGTCATTTTGATGTCGCCACCTGCAGAGCTACCGATGAGAGACACAGCCTCGGGGTAGGACGTGATCTTGGTGCCATTGATCTTCTCAATCACATCTCCGGCACGTAGCCCTGCGCGCTCTGCAGGACCGGAACCAGTGCAGGGCTCCAGCGTGCCGTCGGCACGCTGTGCCGGCGAGACGCACTGCACCGCCTGAATGCGTGGCGCCATTTCCTTACCCATGTTGGGCAAACCCCACGTCACGGCAATGAAGTAAAGAATGATGAATCCAACGATGAGGTTCATTGCCACCCCACCGAGCATCACGATAATGCGCTGCCACCACGGCTTCTTGTACATGGCGTAGGGTTCTTCGGCAGGAGCGATGGGATCCATTGCCGTCATGCCTGCGATGTCGCAGAATCCGCCAAAGGGAATTGCCTTTACTCCATACTCGGTGTCATGCCCACCTGCCGCAGCGTGATGCCGCTTGAAGGAAAACAGCGTTGGGCCGAAACCAATGAAGTACCGACGCACTTGCATTCCACACAGTCGAGCTGCGGTGAGATGGCCCCATTCGTGAAGGGCGATTGTCACCGCGATGCCGATTGCGAAGAGTAAAACTCCAAGAAGAAATGTCACGAGTGCTCACCCTACCCCCACTTTGGGCAAACGAGCACACCGGCGGAGAGTTTCCGGCCGGGCGAAGTCCCAATTTCAGCAAGTTCTAAGGTATCCTTACACCCGATACTCAAGATTGTCTGAAAATGCGCTCAGTCGCTTTCAGCAAAATCGCAGATAGACTGAAGTGCATATAGAGTGCAATTCGCCGAAAGTGTTTACAGGAGGACTTTCAAGTGAGCAACCACGAGCCAAAGGAAGAGATTTACCGCGGCGTCAGCACCCTCGACGAGCCGTCGGCGAAGTGGGGCTGGCACGGCATTAGCAAGAGCGCTATGCAGAAGGCCGGCTGGATTTCCGTGATTTTCCTGCTGGGTATGACCATTGGTAACCACAAGGGCAACGTCGAGAACTGGTGGCTGGTCGCCATCGCCGCCCTGATTGCTATTGGCCTGCTGCTGCAGTTGTTCGCCCCGCAGGGTTCTCAGGTCCGCACCGTTACCGGTCACAACAAGCCGGAAGGCCACATTGAGCCGGAGTGGGCACGTGACCAGGTTAACGGCACTGGTGTCTACGCTAACCTGACCGACTCTCAGCTGCGCTCCTGGAACCGCCTGCCGGAAGGACAGAACCAGTAGAGTTAGCCACTTTTGCAGAAAGTCTGGCCTAACAGCTCTATAGCGACAGCTCTATAGCGCTACAGCGCACAAAAAGATCCGCACCGAATTCGGTGCGGATTTTTGCTATTCAGCGACTAAACTTCTTCAGCCGCCAGCTGACCACACGCTGCCGCAATCTCGTTGCCACGGGTATCGCGGACCGTGCACGGTACCCCCTGGGCCTGTACGCGGCGGACGAACTCCTCCTGCTGCTTCTTCGGGGAGGCGTCCCACATCGAACCCGGAGTTGGGTTGAGCGGGATTAGGTTGACGTGGACACGTGAGCCCAGAGCATTGTGGAGCTTCTTACCCAACAGGTCTGCACGCCAATCCTGGTCGTTAATATCGCGAATCAAAGCGTACTCAATAGATACGCGACGGCCTGTCTTGTCTGCGTAGTAGCGAGCTGCATCGAGTACCTCGGCCACTGTAAAGCGATTGTTGATCGGTACCAGCTCGTCGCGAAGCTCGTCATCCGGAGTATGCAGAGACACCGCGAGAGTTACTGACAGGTACTCGTCGGCAAGCCGTCGGATATTCGGCGCGAAACCAACCGTAGAGACGGTGACATTGCGCATCGAGATGCCAAATCCCTCCGGCGAGGGCCGCGTGATGCGATGGACGGCGGCGAGAACACGATTGTAGTTCGCGAGCGGCTCGCCCATGCCCATGAATACGATGTTGGTCAGACGACCGCCCTCAGCTGCCATAGTGGCAGCGGCCTCACGCACCTGGTCGACAATCTCCGCGGTGGAGAGATTACGCTGCAGACCGCCTTGCCCCGTCGCGCAGAATGGGCATGCCATACCGCAACCGGCCTGTGAGGAAATACAGAGGGTCGCACGCCCCGGGTACTTCATCAGCACGGATTCCAGCAGCGTACCGTCACCTGCACGCCACAGAGTCTTACGAGTCTCGCCGTCATCACAGGTGATGTGGCGAACGGGAGTCAACAGAGGTGGGAAGAGACTGTCCTTGACCTTTTGACGATCTGCTTCTGGCAGGTCAGTCATCGTCATAGGGTCAGCCTCAAGCCGACCGTAATAGTGCCGGGCAATCTGATCGGCACGGAAGGCCGGCAGGCCCAGTTCCTTGACCGCAGCCTTCCGTTCCTCAACATCGAGGTCCGCAAAATGGGTCGCGGGCATGCCGCGACGTGGAGCTTTAAGAACGATTGGAAGTGAAGATGCCATGATGACACCCATTTTCGCATGTAATGACGGTTTTGGCCTAATGAGTGACTCGGCAGCCGCAACTAAGTGAACCTTTATAAGTGGTACATACCTGCCAAAACGTGTTGAATGATAGGTATGACTAACGCTAATCAGCCGAATAACGACAGTCCGCTTTTCGACGACGTTCCGTCGTACTCCCCAAATGATTCCGTGGCTCCTGCACCTGAGCAGGACAACCTTCCAGAGCCAGTCGTTGACGCGCCGACAGAGAAGGACTCCGCACCGGAGCCAGCGCCCGCCCCTGGCCAGCGTAAGGTGCAAAAGACCACTGCGGGCTCTATGTGGATTGGCCTGGTCATCAGTGCAGTTTTGCTGATCGTACTGCTGGTGTTCATTCTGCAGAATCAGCAGGAGACCGCACTAAACCTGTTCGGCTGGACCTGGAACTTCCCAGTCGGCGTCGGAATGCTGTTCGCTGCCATCCTCGGCGCCCTCATCACCGCACTCATCGGTGGCTGGCGAATGTTTGATCTGCGCCGCCAGATTCGTAAGGGCGGCAACTAAAGGCCGATTGAACCAGCCGAATTAAACTAGGCTGAATAGCTGCAATATCAGCCACGTCATCGCGGCTGATGGCAGCATGCCATCCAGGCGGTCCATCAGACCGCCGTGGCCCGGCAAAATCGAGGACATATCTTTAATCCCCAGATCTCGTTTGAACTGGGACTCCATCAGGTCACCAAGCGTAGCCGAGATAACCAGGGCGATGCCCAGCACGATGCCCTGCCACCACGGCGCGTGCAACATAAAGATCGCACAGAGCGCTCCAGTAATGGTGGCGAGTACAAGAGAGCCGCCGAACCCTTCCCAGGATTTTTTAGGGCTTACCTTTGGGGCCATCGGATGCTTTCCGAACATTACACCAGCGGCATAGCCTCCGACGTCATTTGAAATAACCCCAATCATGAAGGTCACAATGACCAGACGCGGATCAACTCCCCAGGGATTGTCCATGCGTACCAGCTGCACTGCTAGCGCGGCAAAGAACGGAATCCACATCATCACGAAAACACCGACTGCGACATCCCGCAGCCAGTTCCGTGGTGCTTCGGCCATCCCGTGTAAGAACAGACGAACGACCAGCAAGAGCATCAGAGTCGCGGCCAGGCCCATGACCAAACCGTCAATCCCCCAGTAGGCAGACAACCACACCATCAGCTGTCCGCCGAGAATCAATACCGGGCGAGGGACCTGCCAATCGGACTCACGGAGCCGCTCGCAGACCTCCCAGGTTGCGAGACCAACCGCCGCGGCGACCAGAACGGTCCAGGCGAGCGCCCCCAGTAGCAAGCCGATGATGACGACTGCACCAAGTGCTACGCCCACCGTGATTGCAACCGGCAGGTTCCGACCTGCTGAGTTGCGTGGCTTAATGAGCCGTAGTTCGTCTAGAACACGTTCCTTATTGGACGCTGGCTTCGACGTTGGCATTGGCGCCTCAAATCCCCTCTCCCGGTTGAATATGAAGGCCTAAACCTCCATCAATTCCGCTTCCTTGCGTTCAACCAAGGAGTCCACCTGCTCGACGTAGTTCTTGGTGACCTGGTCCAGCTCCTTTTCGCCTGCCTGCACCTCGTCCTCGCCAGCATCGCCGTCCTTCTGAATCTTCTTCAGAGTTTCCATGCCCTTACGACGGACATTGCGAATCGCGATCTTGGCGTCTTCGCCCTTCGAACGTGCGACCTTAACCATCTCACGACGACGCTCCTCGGTCAGCTGCGGGATAGTTACGCGCAGGACCTGGCCATCATTAGTCGGGTTCACACCCAGGTCGGAGTTGCGAATCGCGTTTTCGATGTCGCCCATGACGCTCAGCTCATACGGCTTAATCAGCAGCATGCGCGGCTCTGGAACCGAAATGGTAGCCATCTGGGTAATCGGAGTCGGAACACCGTAGTACTCCGCAATAACGCCGTTGAACATCGCCGGGTTCGCACGGCCAGTGCGAATGTGGGTCAGCTCCTCGCGGCAGTGTTCTACGGAGCTACCGTACTTTTCTTCACAGTCAAGCAGGACTTCATCAATCATTGTGTTTTTAACCTCGGGTTTCTACGCGGGTTCTAGATAGTTCTAGAGCGCTCTGTGGAAAGAACGTATTACGAACAAATTTATCAGCTGTGGACGAGAGTACCGATTTGCTCACCGGCTACCGCGCGCGCAATGTTTCCGTCGGTAAGCAGATTAAACACGAGAATCGGCATGTTGTTGTCCATGCACAGGGAGAAAGCGGTGGCATCCGCAACGCGCAGGTCGCGTTCCAGAACCTCACGGTGGGTGATGTCGTCGAACAGCTCTGCGTCCGGCACCTCACGTGGGTCGGCCGTGTAGACACCGTCAACGGCCTTGGCCATCAGCAGTACCTCGCAGCCGATCTCCAGGGCGCGCTGGGCGGCGGTGGTGTCGGTGGAGAAGTACGGCATACCCATACCTGCACCAAAGATGACCACGCGGCCCTTCTCCAGGTGGCGCTTAGCACGCAACGGCAGGTACGGCTCCGAGACCTGTGCCATGTTGATTGCAGTTTGAACGCGGCAGTCCACGCCCTCCTGCTCGAGGAAGTCCTGCAGAGCCAGGCAGTTCATGACCGTGCCCAGCATGCCCATGTAGTCAGAGCGTGCGCGGTCCATGCCGCGCTGCTGAAGCTGTGCGCCACGGAAGAAGTTACCTCCGCCAATGACGACACAGACCTCGACGCCCTTTCGGGAAACTTCCGCAATCTGTCGGGCAACGTTTTGCACCACGTCCGGGTCAACGCCAACCTTGCCGCCACCGAACATCTCACCACCGAGCTTGAGCATCACACGTTTGAAGCCATTGCGCTCGACAGATTCTGCCATGACCATGCACCTTTCTCACACCGTTTAAAAAGTCGCAGACGAGTCTACCCGGTCACGACAGCAAGGCACACTTGACGCTCCGCATTGTCTGCAACATGGCAGCAAAATGCCCCACCCGAAGCAATCGGATGGGGCATTCACACTAGCTAGCAGCTAGAGGTTAGAGCACAAATTACAGCGAATTAGTGCTGACCAACCTCGAAGCGGACGAAACCGGTCAGGGTAACGCCAGCCTCTTCCATGAGCTGCTTAACGGTCTTCTTGCTGTCAGCGACGGACGGCTGCTCCAGCAGAACAACGTCCTTGTAGAAGCCGTTCAGACGGCCCTCGACGATCTTGGCGATAGCCTGCTCCGGCTTGCCCTCTTCGCGAGTAATCTTCTCGTAGACAGCGCGCTCTGCCTCGACGCGGTCAGCCGGGACATCCTCGCGGGACAGGTACTGAGCCTTCAGAGCGGCAACCTGCATAGCTGCTGCGTGAGCAGTCTCTGCAGCGCCCTCTCCCTCACCGGTGTAAGCAACCAGAACACCGACAGCTGCCGGCAGGTCTGCTGCACGGCGGTGCAGGTAGACAGCGATGTTGTCGCCCTCGAGAGTAGCAGCGCGACGCAGCTCCAGCTTCTCACCGATCTTTGCGGAGAGCTCCTGGGTAGCCTCAGCTGCGGTCTGACCGTCGAGGTCAGCTGCTGCGAGCTCTTCCGGGGAGTTTGCCTTGACTGCTGCGGCAGCGTCGGCGACCTTGTTGGCGAAGTCGATGAACTCCTGGTTCTTGGCAACGAAGTCGGTCTCGGAGTTGACCTCGACCATGGTGTTACCAGAAACAGCAATCAGGCCCTCGGCAGCGGTGCGCTCTGCACGCTTGCCGACGTCCTTTGCGCCCTTAATGCGCAGGATCTCGACAGCCTTGTCGAAATCGCCGTCGGTCTCGACGAGTGCGTCCTTACAAGCCTTCATGCCGGAGCCGGTCAGCTCACGGAGCTTCTTGACGTCAGCAGCAGTGAAATTCGCCATGCTGGGCGTTCCTCCTTGTGGTGGTTAGAACTTGTGGTGGTTAGAAAGTTCAGCTTTACTCAGCGGATGCCGTCTCAGTTGCAGCGGAGCCCTCGGCGTCCATCTCTGCAGCCTGGTCGGTGTTCTCAGCGGCGGACTCGATCGGAGCGTCGCCTGCTGCTTCGCGAGCAGCGTTGGCCTCGCGCTCAGCGCGAGCCTTGCGGCCCTCTTCAACAGCGGTGGAGATGATGCGGGTCAGCACGGAAGCAGCGCGGATTGCGTCGTCGTTGCCCGGGATCGGGAAATCAACGTCATCCGGGTCGCAGTTGGTGTCCAGGATGGCAACAACCGGAATGCCCAGCTTCTTAGCCTCGGAGACAGCGATGTGCTCCTTGTTGGTGTCAACAATCCACAGTGCGGACGGAACCTTGGACATGTCGCGAATACCGCCCAGGGTGCGCTCCAGCTTGGTGCGCTCACGGGTCAGCATCAGGATTTCCTTCTTGCCGCGACCCTCGTAGCCGTTCTCAGCAGCGTCCATTGCCTGAAGCTCCTTCAGGCGAGCCAGGCGCTTGGAAACGGTGGCGAAGTTGGTCAGCATACCGCCGAGCCAGCGGTGGTTGACGTACGGCATGTCAACGCGCTCTGCCTCGTTCTGAACGGCTTCCTGAGCCTGCTTCTTGGTACCGACGAACAGGATGTTGCCACCGTGAGCGACAGTCTCCTTGACGAACTCGAAAGCCTCGTCGATGTAGGTCAGGGTCTGCTGCAGGTCGATGATGTAGATGCCATTGCGCTCGGTGAAGATGAAACGCTTCATCTTCGGGTTCCAACGACGGGTCTGGTGACCGAAGTGGACACCTGCATCGAGCAGTTCTCGCATGGATACAACAGCCATGTCATATTCAGGGAAGATCCTCACGTCCAGCCTGACTAGGGCTGCGGCTGCTTCCCTTCCTTTCTTATCCGATATAGGTGGTTACAGTTCACGCACAGGCTTTCCCTGTGCCCTAGCGCTCCCCCGCTGCCTCACACCCGACAGATATCCTGCCGAGCACCCGTGAACCAGCCGGAATGGGTCGCGCGCGTAGTCTTTGTGCTAATGACCGCCCATTAAGGCAGACACCGCGAGCGTAATCTTATCTGATACATCGCGCAGGTCGCAATATCTGACACGCCCTGCTATCCACAGGACAAAAAGTCATCCACAGCTAGAACCGTTTGCAATGCACTGCCGCTTGTCGACGGGTGTAGCGTCCGCCACACTATCGCGCATGACAACCAAGCAGAGTTTCAGGCGCTCGCTAATGCGCACATTAGCGCTATTCGTGCTCGCTGTCGCGCTAACAACACCCCCAAGCCCACCTGCAGCTACCGGCGAGCCAATATCCGCTATTACGCATACTTTCCCTGTGCACGGCAAAGTTCTACGCTTCTACACCCCACCGGAAAAACGCTGGCAGCCTGGACATCGCGGAGTAGACCTGAACGCCTCCCCGGGCCAGCCAATCCGCGCCTCAGCTCCCGGTGTGGTGCATTTCGCCGGTTCGATCGCCGGAATGACTTCCGTGTCAATCATGCACGCCGATGGCATCCGCACAACCTATCAGCCCATAGATACCGCGTTAGAAAAGGGAGACCACGTGGCCGCTGGCCAGGTGATTGGTCATCTTGTGGTCAACGCCAAACATCCCGAACCGGGCCTGCATTGGGGCGCACTGCGCGGCAAAGACTATCTCAACCCACTGGATTTGATACAGCGGAGACCAATCGTGCTCAAGCCTGTACGCAATTAAACAACCCTGCGCAATTAAGCGCGCGGATGTGCCCGCTTATGTACTTCACGGAGACGATCCGCTGAGACGTGGGTATAAATCTGCGTGGTCGCCAGACTCGAATGACCGAGCATCTCCTGCACCACACGCAAGTCAGCGCCACCTTCCACCATGGCCGTGGCCGCAGAATGTCGGAGAGCATGCGGTGAAACATCAGCCCATTTATGAATAACTCGGCGCGCCTGACGAGGATTCAATCTACCTCCACGCACACCGAGAAAAAGCGCATGTTCGGCCTGTGCGGAAGCATGAAAGCTTCCACGCACCTGGAGCCAGCCTTTGAGTGCCGCCTCCGCTGGTGCACCGAAGGGCACGATGCGCTGCTTGTTCCCCTTACCCACTACCGAGATGATGTGGCGGGAAAAGTCCACATCTGAGACGTCGGCCTTGCACAGCTCTTCTACACGCATCCCGGTGGCATACAACAGTTCCACAATGGCCAAGTCGCGAGCCGCAACTGCGCTGTCCTCGGATGAGACTTTCTCGATTGCCTCCTCAACCCTCTCCGGCGAGAGCACTTCCGGAAGATGCTGATGTTTCTTCGGCGTTGACAGCCGCAGCGACGGATCAGCATCGAGAATTTGCCGAGCTACGAGCCAACTACAGAACTGGCGAATGGACGTCGTTAAGCGAGCCAGCGATGACCGCGCAGCACCCTCCGCATGCTTCGCGCCGAGGTGCGCACGGATGACAGGGGTGGAGAGTTCACTGATGTGGTCCAGGCCGGCGAGGAGGGGGATGAGATCGGCTCGATAGGCACGGACGGTTGCGTCAGAGAGTCTGCGGGAATAAGTCAGCTCATCGAGAAAATCCATGAGCACGGCCTCAATATTGGCGGATAACCCGAGATCCAGCTCAGTCCTGTCGTCGTTATTGGTTGCGCGCTTCACGGTTCTGACCTTAGTAGATGCACACCGCGAGACCTCACCAGACAGCGGAAAAAGGCAGTGACTCCGACTTTCGCCAGAGCCACTGCCCTATTGCCTCACCCATGTCACAAGCCCGTTTCCGTAACAGTTACTTAGGCTTGCCTTGCCTATATTACTGAGCGTACAGAGAATTGCAATACCTAATTCAAGATTTTTTCGAGATTCTCTGCAGAAGGCTTTATTAGCGCCTCACTAACGCTTCTGTTCCTGGCGCAACCACCCACCCTCCACCCGACTGGTCAGCCCCTGTCCCTGCAGCTCCAGCAACAAATGTGTCGTAAGCGCCACGGCCAATCCCGCCTGCGCTGCGACTTCTCCCACCGGCGTTGGCTCCGCAGAATTCAGAGAGTCGTAGACAGCGAGCTCGTTTCGAGAAAGCTTCTGCACCGCCGACTTTTCCCACAACAATTCAAGCTGAGCATCCTCGTTCACTGTGCCAACTGACCGATACAGCGACCGCACATTATCGGCACTACACACCAGGACAGCCTCGCCACTGCGGATTAGGTCATGACAGCCAGAGGTAGTTTGCAGCGTCACCGGTCCCGGCACTGCTCCCAAGGGCTTGTTTAGCCTCACTGCCCAGTGCGCTGTGTTGCGCGCCCCTGAACGCCAGCCCGCCTCGACGATTGTGGTTGCTCGCGATAGGGCCGCTACCAGACGATTCCTAGTCAAAAACCGATGCCGCGCAGGTCGCACCCCCAGTGGATACTCCGTAATCAGCGCACCCCGCTCTGCAATCCCGTCGAAGAGTTCTGCATGCGCCCGCGGATAGTCAACCCCTACACCACCGGCTCCGACCACAACCGTAGTGCCGCCAGCGTCGAGCGCAGCTCGATGCGCCGCGGCATCAATACCCAACGCACCACCACTGATGACACTAACCCCCGCATTCGCGAACTGCCCCGCGAATTGGGCCGCCACCTGTGTCCCGTAGCTGCTGGCCATCCGCGTTCCGACAATCGCCACCGCTTCACTGACCACGTCCCGCAAGTCACGGCCACGCACCCACAGCGCAAGTGGTGGTGCATCGGCGCGGTCACGGACTTCGAGCGTCGTAAAGCAGGACAGCAGCTCCCCCGGCCACTCTGGGTGCCCCGGATAAATAAGACGCCACCCCATCGCTGCCGCCAGCTCCAAATCGTGGCCGCTCTGGTCAACGTCGGCCCGTGCCTGCGTCGTATTGAGCAGACCTTCCGGCAGCCCGGCGCGAGCCTTGATCCTCTCTGCTACCTCTACCGGCCCAAACTCCGTCACGAGCCGCACAATCTGCGGATGCGTCGCCTCTATCACACGATTCAGGTAAGCCCACGCGTGAATTTCGTCCATTTCTCCCCCTTGATAGTGGTTCGGTTGTATTAGCCGCTCTCGCGGTCATGCAGCTGGCAGGCACGTTGCACGTGCTCGAAGGTAAACGCGTCTACTCCCCCGAGATCTGCGAGCGTCCACGCCACTGCGATTACTTTGTCCACTCCCCGCTGGGTAATCTCTCCGTTCCTCAACTGGAAGTCCAATAACGCCATCGCTTCTTCGTCTAAGCCCGCGTGACGACGGAGAAGCGAGCGTGGCACACTCGCGTTGGTGACGGCTGCTTCGTCGGCAAGCCCCAGGGCCTGCCACCTATGTCGGGCACGGTCACGTGCGGCCTGTACCCGATCGCGAACGGCCGCGGAGGGCTCATTGTGTGCTTTGTTTTTAATTCCCAGCTTGGCCCCGGCAGGACTGAGCGTGACGTTGAGATCCATGCGATCGCGTAGCGGGCCCGATAATGCGCGACCATGCTTGGCTCGCTCGGTACTAGAACAGGTGCATTCGCTGGCATACGCCGCCCCACACCGACAGGGATTGGTCGCCATGACTAGTTGTGTTCTCGCCGGAAAGGTCACTCGATGGTGCGTACGCAGGTGGACGACCACCCCGTTTTCCATCGGCATCCGCAACGCATCCAATACCGCCGGGCGCATGAGGGTGATTTCGTCCAAGAACAGCACCCCATGGTGGGCAAGGCTAATCGCGCCGGGCTTGGGCACAGCACCGCCGCCGACTAACGCTGCCACAGTCGCGCTGTGATGTGGAGCCACAAACGGCGGATGTTGAATAAGAGTGTCCGCAGTATCGAGCGCTCCGGCCACCGAATGCAGCGCGGTGACCTCCAGCTGCTGCCACTTCTGCAATGGCGGCAGAATTGTGGGCAAGCGCTCAGCGAGCATGGACTTCCCAGTTCCCGGAGAACCCTGCATGAACAGATTGTGCCCACCTGCTGCGGCTACCTCGAGGGCGAAGCGGGCCTCAGGTTGGCCATCGACATCGGCCAGGTCTACCGAGAAGGCTTGTTCGCTGGGGTCGTCGTTAAGCGCGGTCGTCAAACCTGAGCCGGTGAGTACCCAGCCCCATAGCTGTGCGAGGTCGGCTGCGGTGCAGACTGCGATGCCGTCGACGAGCGCGGCCTCGGCGGCGTTGGCGGCGGGGACGACAACCCAACGGGCACCTGCCTCGCGGGCGGCAAGGACTTGCGGCAGCACTCCACGCACCGGGCGAATGGAACCGTCGAGCCCAAGTTCGCCAATGAGAACCGTGTGGCGGAGACGACCTCGGGCCTCCATGTCATCGCTGGTTGCGATAAGGATGGCGCAGACGATGGCGAGGTCAAAGCTAGTGCCGTGCTTGCGGATATGCGCCGGCGACAGACTCACCACGACTTTTGTCTTCGGCCAGGGCAACTGCGAGTTAGCAACCGCCGTGCGCACGCGATGTTTGGCTTCTCCGACGGCGGCATCGCCGAGCCCACCGATATACATTCCCGGCAAGCCACGCCCAACATCGGCTTCCACCTGCACAATAGTTCCTTCAATGCCGCTGAGGCTGACTGCAAGAGCTGTACCGACAGTCATCTAGCAGTCCCACATGATTGCGTCGCTGATTGCGGGAATGTACGTAACTGCAACGACTGGAGGACCGGACGAAGGGCTGGACACTGTGACTTCTGCGCAGTCGATAACTACGGACTCTAACCAGTAGGTAGAACTCTCTGACAGCCACTGTCCCGCCGCCTTGCGCAAATGACGAAGCTTGGCTGCTGTGATGGACTCTCTGCCGTCCCCAAACTGACTACTTCGCGAGCTGCGCCGCGTTTTTACCTCCACAAAATGCAGCCTGCCGTCAACATCTTCAGCAATAAGATCGAGCTCATAGCGCCCCACCCGCTCATTCCGAGCAATAACTTCCCACCCCTGATCCTCCAACATCTCAGCAACGAAATCCTCCCCAAACGCGCCGAGCTGTCTTGTGGTTAGTTCTTCAAAGCTCTGTGTCATAGCCCCGGTCCCCCTGGTTCCCCGTTGAATTGTGCCTTGGCGGTTTACCGCCTTGGCGGTTCGGAAACACTCTTGCACAGCGGGCATGACAAAGGCCCTCCGATAAATGCTCAGAGGGCCCTAACTGTGGATAATTTTTCGACTGTGGATAACTGTTAGCAGCTAGCCATAACATGCGATGACAGGCGACGATAACCTACGGCAGTCGCAAGTCCGGCTTATCCAGTTCCTCGATATTGACATCCTTGAAAGTGATAACGCGCACGTAGCGGACAAACCGAGCCGGGCGATGGACATCCCACACCCACGCATCCGACATCCGCAGCTCGAAATAGACCTCGTTTTCGCTGTTGTGCGGAATCAGCTCCACAGCATTAGCAAGGTAGAACCTGCGCTCCGTCTCAACAACGTACGAAAACTGACTAACGACATCGCGGAACTCCTTGTACAGGGATAGTTCAACGTCGGCCTCGTAGTTTTCTAGATCTTCTGCGCTCACGACCGCGACGGCTCCTTCGAGTGTTTACATGTTGCTCTTTTTGTACATGTTGGTCTATTCGGGGTGCTCAAGATACTCCGCGTGTGCCAAGCGCACATTGCGGTATGACCACCGATGCTCCGGGGTTGCGCCATGGCGTGAAATCGCTTCCATATGCGATGACGTGCCGTAGCCCTTATGCCCCGCCAGACCATAGTCCGGATACTTCTCCGATAGGTCAACCATAATGCGGTCGCGGGTGACTTTGGCTAAGACACTCGCAGCAGCAATACATCGGCAAGCGGAATCACCACCAATCACGGGCAAATAGGGTGCCGTGAAGCCAGACACTTTGAGTGCGTCGGTAAGCACATAGCCAGGACGCTGTCCCAACCCGGCTACCGCGCGGCGCATTCCAGTGACATTCGCGTCCTGAATGCCGAATTGGTCGATGTAGGACGCGGGAATCGTCGTCACGCAAAAAGAGGTAGCGAAGCGTTGGATGAGCGGAAAGAGCCGTTCACGTGCGGCCGGCGTGAGCTTTTTAGAATCGGTGAGCTTATCCAGCTCTGCGATAGGGCGTTCTGGAAGGCAGCAGGCGGCGATAACTATCGGGCCTGCACAGGCGCCGCGACCAGCCTCGTCGACCCCGGCTACAGGTCCAAAGCCGCGCTTTGCCAGCGCGACCTCTATCGTGCGCGACTGCTTCAGCCTCCGCAGTTTCGGCGCCGGCGGCGTGAGCAGACTGTGCTGACTAGTTGTGCTGGATGTCCGGATCATCGACGCCACCGATGCGGTTAAACGGCAGGATGATTGCCTGCACCTTGCCGACGACGTTATCCAGCGGCACAGTACCCTGCAGCTCGTCGCCCATGTGATAGCGAGAGTCCGCAGAGTTGGTGCGGTTATCACCCATGACCCACAGATTCCCCTCCGGCACTGTTACCGGCCCGAAGTACGGGCCACCACACTGCTCTGAGCCAAGATTATCCACCACCGGCTTGTCTGCCGGAGTTTTAATGAAATCCTGGTCTGTCATCTTGCCGTCAACCATGATGCCGGGATCTCCTGGGCGACACTGCACAGTCTGCCCACCCGTGGCAATCACACGCTTGACTAACGCATTTTCATCCGGGGCGACAAGGCCAATCCAGGAACCAACCGTCTGCAGCGAGTTTGCCACCGGGTTAGTAGAACGCTGTGACACGTAGTTACTATTCCAGGACTCCGGGCCATTAAAGACGACAACATCGCCGGGCTTGGGATCTGAGAACTGGTAGGAAACCTTATCCACCCAAATGCGGTCACCGGTGCACCCGACACATCCGTTGAGCGTCGGCTGCATCGACTCGGATGGAATCACGTAGACACGGCCGATAAAGGACTGCACACCAGCACTGATGAGCAGGGCAATCACGATAATGATTGGAATCTCGATGTACCACGGAGTGTGCTTTTCAGGCTCCTCGTCAAGTTTCCGGAAGCCTTTCAAGCCTTCAGTACGGTCTTCTTTTTGGCCGTCAGTCTGTTCGCGAGAATCGTCGTCGGTCATGGGAAAAGACTATACGCGATAGAAAAATCCCCACCGAGCTCAACACTCGATGGGGATTATTTTGCGCCAAAAGACTAGCGGCGCTCCTTGATGCGTGCAGCCTTACCGCGCAGGTTGCGCAGGTAGTACAGCTTCGCACGGCGAACGTCGCCCTTGAAGACAACGCGAATCTCGTCGATGTTCGGGGAGTGCACCGGGAAGGTACGCTCAACAGCGATACCGAAGGATACCTTGCGGACGGTGAAGGTCTCGCGGACGCCGCCGCCCTGACGACGGATAACGACGCCCTTGAAGACCTGAATACGCTCGGTCTTACCCTCGACAATCTTTACGTCGACCTCGACGGTGTCACCAGCGCGGAACTCCGGAATGTCGTCGCGCAGGTATGCTGCATCAACCTTGTCAAGAATGTTCATGGAAACTTATTCCTTTACTTTTTGCATAGACAGAGGACCCTGGCGGCGCTTTCCCACAGAGGGACGCTCGGCCGGTTCATGCCCGAAACAGGTAAAGCTGCCTATAAAGACAACCTGGAAATTATTACACACCCCCTGGTCAGAAACCAAACTCATCCATGTTCGGCGGGTCTTGTGGATCTTGTGGGTCCTGGGGGTCTTGCGGTTTAAGAGTATCGGCGTCTTCTCCCCTGCGCGCTTCTTCGACCAGCTTCCGTGATTGCTCTATCAACTCCTGGCGATACTCGTTATATTCTGCCAGTGCCTGCGCCATTCGCAGTCCCCGTTTGTCAAAGGTGTAGCGTCCGTGCCCGGCGAGCGGCCCATCTTCCAGGCTCACCGCCTTTTTGCCCGTGCTTGACGACGTCCACAGTTCCACTCCATCCCGATCACGTGCAACATTCCACAGACCAGCTGTTTTCATGTTGTGGTGCCGGCGGCAGAGGCAGTGGAGGTTCGGCGTTTCCGTTGCCCCGCCCTCCTCTGGGTGCTCTTTGTCGTACGGCTCAATATGGTCAATGTCGCAGAGCTCCGCGGGTACATCACATCCCGGAAAGCGACACGTTCCGTCCCGACCTTTAACGAAGGCCCTCTGACTTTCGGTTGGGGCGTAGCCCTCCGCGGTTTCGTCGGCAAGCATACGAATATGCGTGACCTTATCAATCCACGCCTGCGTAGCTAACTGCGAGATCCAGCCAACGCCGC
The DNA here is from genome assembly GCF_001807075.1 of Corynebacterium sp. HMSC14B06. NCBI lineage: Bacteria > Bacillati > Actinomycetota > Actinomycetes > Mycobacteriales > Corynebacteriaceae > Corynebacterium > Corynebacterium sp. HMSC14B06. The sequence goes on from NZ_KV787362.1 coordinate 36,287, forward strand.
CAAGCCAGGCGGTGCGGGGACGCTCCTCTGTGGCAGGACAGTATAGGTTGAGTACGATTTTTGCCTCGGCGGTGCCGCGGATGAGGTGTGTCAAAGCTTCGACTCGAGTGCAGCCAGCTGAGCTGGAGATGGACTCGAGGGTGGTTTTGAATTCGAGAGCGCGGGTCTTTTCCAGCTCCATAAAAACTTCCGCGAAGTTGTCGCTCTCTTCAAAACCGATACTCTCTCCTACTATTTCGCGTTCTCCTGCAGGAAGCAGCGGATCGACATCACCCGGAAGGTTTTTGGGGCGAAGCTGAGGTTCAATTTCTTCGATAACCCGTTGCAGGAATTTATGTAGGCTGCGAACTCCCCGGAGTGCCTCGCCATGCTTTCGGGGAATGACAAAGCGGGCAATTTCTTCTTCAACAGCTGCACGCACCTCTGGATCGTGGAGCGGCGCTGTCGCGCGAGCAATGGTGATCAGATGCGCAAAGGGCAAATGAGCTCGAGCTTTAATAAAGGCACCCAGCCGGGGCATACGCGCTAACTGAATGCCGACCTCTACATACTCGAGCGCCTTACCGCGGGAAATACCCAACTCGGGTGCGATTTCAGCAATGTATGCATTCACATCAATCTCAAGCGACTTCGGCGTGCAACCGCAAGCTATACCCAGTTCCAGGCGATTGCGTTGGATACCCGCCACCGCCAACTGGTTCGTGGATGACTCGTGGAAAAACTGCGGCGCTTCAGGCAGCAGAGCCGCTTGGTAAACATCAGACGGTTGTTTGGCCGGACTATCTTTTTCAGACATTGTTCCCCCAAAGCCCCAACCCCGCTCAGTGTCGATAACCAGTGAATACCACTAGCCCAACGCCAAGAAGAGAAGCTCAAGTACTTTGTTCTTGATGCCTCCATTTTAGCACACCCATTCGATTGCGCAACCCCTTTAATAAAACTTTTTCGCTTGTACATTCGAGTGAATTGTTGAGCGTGTTATCAAATGTCACGAGGTGCATCTTCTGGCGAAACTCCGCGCACACTAAGACGGCACGCTACAACCGCTCGCTACAACGTCACGCTGATACAGCACTCCAATAACGACCGCTGCCGACCGTTGCTACAAAGCCCCCCCCCCAACTGCTAGATTGTCTCCATGCAGCAGATTCCACGCTTTGACCCCTGGATTGTTCGAGGAACAATCATCGCCCCGTGCGTTCTGGCGATTGCACAGCTTCTGTGGGTAATTGCCATTTCCGACCGACTACCGGAGCAGTTAGCAACGCATTGGAGCGGTAGCGGCACTCCCAACGGTTTCATGCCGCCAGTTCAAAGCACATTGATTATGGCCATCATCGTCATCGCATGTGCACAGATCGGTTGGCTCGGCGCCAAGACCAGTACGCCGCTTGTTGTACGGAAGCCAATTGCAATAACCAACCTCGCCCTCTGCGGCTTCTTAATCGGCATTGAATTCGCGATTATCATCCCGCAGATCGGCACGACGGACCCTACGACCGCCCGAATCGGCTGGATCTATGCAATAGCCGGCGTCATCATCGGCCTAGTAGCGGCCCTGCTCGTGACGCGCCGCCTCAAGGACTACTCCTCGCTTACCGACGCCACGGTCACCGAGCCGACATCGCCACAGTTGCCCCATCGAGAAGGAGCCCCGACTCCCATCGATGTCAGTGTGGCCATCTCTAAGGGGGTCAAGGTCACCCTCGCAGTCTGGTGCGTGGTGTCTGTAGCGCTCGCAGTGTTCCTGCCAAGCCTCGGCATTGTTTTTCTGCTGTGCACGCCGCTATTCCTCATCGCATATGAAACCGGCATGACACTAGACACGGACCCGAAGACAGATTCCATTACCGTTTTTAACGGCTGTGGACCGCTGAAGATGAAACACCCCATTGAGCTTCGAACCATCAAATATGCGAAGCCGGCCACTTATAACTGGGCCGACGGTGGCGGTATTGGGCTTCGACTTGGCAATGATGGCCGCATCACCGTGGCGGCACGGTCAGGCGAGGCAGTCAAGATTGAGACCTCGGGGTCCGATTACACCATCGTCGTACCGGATGGAATGGCTGCGGCTGTCGCGGGTGAGATCAACAGCCGCATCGACGCTATGCGCCAATAGGCTATGCGCTAATAAATCAAGCGCTAACAGATCAGGAGCTAAAAGCCTGCCCTGCGCAGCGCGTCAGCCATGGAACCGCCGCCTCCACCGCGGTTGGCTCCACCGCGCTTCTTATTCTGGGAACCACGCTTTCGGCCGCCTCCACGGCCTTCTCCGCGACCGCCGTCACGCTTTGGCTTGGCATCCGAGGCGTCGTCGTCAAGCCTGAGCGATAGACCGATGCGGTTGCGTTCGACGTCAACGTCGAGAACCTTCACCTTGACCACCTCGCCCGAGCGGACGACCTCGTGCGGGTCGGAGACGAAACCGCGGGCCATGTTGGAGACGTGGACGAGGCCGTCCTGGTGGACTCCGACGTCGACGAAGGCGCCGAAGGCCGCGACGTTGGTGACGGTGCCCTCGAGAATCATGCCGGGCTGAAGATCGGAGACCTTCTCCACGCCTTCCTTGAAGGTGGCGGTGACGAACTCGGGACGCGGATCGCGGCCGGGCTTGTCCAGCTCGGTCAAGATGTCCTGGACGGTGGGCAGGCCGATACCTGCGGACTCGTCGACGAAGTCTGCAGCACGCACCTTGGACAGGACACGGGAGTTGCCGATGAGCTCCTGGACACTAACGCCGGTCGAAGCGGCGATGGCATCGACGACGCGGTAGGACTCCGGGTGCACGGCGGAGGCATCCAGCGGGTTGTTAGCGCCGTGGATGCGAAGGAAGCCGGCGCACTGCTCGAAGGCCTTCGGGCCAAGACGCGGAACCTTCAGCAGCTCCTTGCGGGAGGTGAAAGCGCCGTTTTCGTCTCGGTAAGCGACGATGTTGTCCGCAACAGTCGAGGACACGCCAGCAACGCGACCGAGCAGCGGCGCAGAGGCGGTGTTGACCTCCACGCCGACAGCGTTGACGGCATCCTCGACCACGGCATCGAGAGAGTGCTCGAGCTTGGTCTGGGAAACGTCGTGCTGGTACTGGCCGACACCGATGGACTTCGGATCGATTTTGACGAGCTCAGCAAGCGGGTCCTGCAGGCGGCGGGCAATCGATACGGCACCGCGGAGAGATACATCCATGTCCGGGAACTCAGCTGCTGCCAGGGACGATGCGGAGTAGACGGAAGCACCGGCCTCAGAAACCACCACAGGGGTCGGCTTCTTGCCACCGGCCTGAGCTATCAGGTCAGCGATTTCGCGGGCCAGGGTTTCGGTCTCGCGGGAAGCGGTGCCGTTGCCGATGGCCATGAGCTCCACGCGGTGCGTGGCGCAGAGAGTGGCCAGTTGCTCCTTGGCGCCGGACCAGTCATTGCGCGGCTGGTGCGGGTAGACGATGGCAGTGTCGAGCACCTTGCCAGTGGAGTCGACAACGGCGCACTTAACACCATTGCGGTATCCCGGGTCCAGGCCGAGAGTGGCGCGCTGGCCAGCCGGTGCGGCCAGCAGCAGGTCACGCAGGTTACGGGCGAAGACATCCACGGCTTCGGCCTCGGCGCGCTCCTTCAGTCGAGTGCGGGCATCGAGGGCAGCGGACACCTCCAACTTGGTGCGCCAACCGAAACGAACGGCCTGGTCAATCCACTTGGAGGTACCGCCGTCGGGAAGCTCAAAGGCCTCACGGATCATGTGCTCGTAGGTCTCATCCTCACCCGCATCGATGTTGAGCGTCAGGATGCCCTCGGCCTCACCGCGCAGCACGGCCAACACGCGGTGGCTAGGCATGGTGTCCAGAGGTTCGTTGTGCTCGAAGTAGTCACGGTACTTCGCACCCGCAGTCTCCTTGCCCTCCACCACGGCAGCGGCGGCGGAACCGGAGGACCACACCTGCTCACGGACAGAGCCAACCAAATCAGCATCGGTAGCGAAGCGATCGACCAAGATGGCACGGGCACCGGTCAGAGCGTCCTTCGCATCCTTACCAGCTGCCTCGCCGTACTTAGTGGCCAGAGTCTCGGGGTCCGCGGCTGGGTCGGCCAGCAGCTCCTCCACCAGCGGTTCGTACCCGGCCTCACGTGCAATATCGGCCTTGGTCTTGCGCTTCTTCTTGTACGGCAGGTAGAGATCCTCCAACCGCGCCTTAGTGTCGCAGGCGAGGATGGCGGCCTTGAGATCGTCGTTAAGCTTTCCCTGCTCTTCAATGGCGGCGAGAATCGTTTGCTTGCGCTCTTCTAGTTCGCGCAGGTAAACGACGCGTTCCTCGATGAAACGCAGCTGTGTGTCATCGAGCCCGCCGGTTACTTCCTTGCGATAGCGGGCGATGAAAGGCACGGTGTTGCCTTCGTCGAGAAGCTTGATAGCGGCGGCGACGGCACTTTCGGCAACGTCCGCACCAGTGGCGGCGAGTTCTCGGGCAATTACTGATGAAATCACCCGGGCAACTTTACTATCGTGGAAGTACCAATTGGCGAACGCCCCACAGAAGGCTCGCAGTAAACACCGGAAAAGGAGCCCCATGAAGCAGAAACTCTGTGCCGAATACCTGCGCATTTCCGATGAGGAGGCAGCGCGGTTAGTTGAGGTCGCAGCACCTGCGGCGACCAGCGACGGCGGCACGGCGGGGCTTGTTACCGACGGCGCGGAGAAGATTATCCTGCAGCACTTCGTCGACGTTCCGGACGAAGATGCCCTGGACATCGACACGGACTGGGAGTCCCTGCTGCGCACGTTGACCGGCAATCCCATCGACGGCCAGGCACTCGGCGACCCGCTGGCGGAGGCCATCCTCGGCGCCGACCGCGTCTGCCGCAAGCCGCTGTCTGCAGTCATCCGCGCCGATCGCGTCGGCGACGTGCACCAGACGCTGGCAAGCATCGATCTTGCCGCCCGCATCACGGACAATGGTTCGCTTATCGACGAAGCCACTGCGACACAGCGGTACCGCGAACTCGTGGCCTTCTACGAGGAGACTAAGGCAGCGCGTAGCGCCGTGCTCGTGGCCATCTCCTAAGAACTAGCAGCGCAACTGCTAAGCCGATAACTCCGGCGATGAGGCCGCCGATAACATCGGTGAGCCAGTGTGCCCCGACCCACACGCGCGACAGTGCCACAGCGCCGATAAGCGCGATGATGGCCAAGTCGAGCAACTTGCGGGCTGTACGGCGCAATACGGGGATGGCAAGCTGCATCGCGGCCATACCGCTGGAAGTAACCGCTGCCACATGTGCAGAAGGAAACGCCGCATCGTGCAGGTTGACCAGTGAGAACTCCTCACCCGGTCGGTCGCGGCCCAAAAACCACTTCATGGCATAAGTCACCGCAATCGACGAACCGAATGACGCCGGCAGTAGCAACGCCCACGCACGGAAGCGGAACCACAGGAGTGCCGCAGCAACAAGCGTGACCGGCGCGATGTAAATCGGCCGGATAATCTCGCTCAAAGCCAGCATCACACTATCGACGCGGCCATCCCGCGCCCCATGCAGGTCACTGACCCAGCCCGCAAACGACTGATCCACGCTCCCCGCCAGCTGCGTCTGAGTGAACCACGCCAGTGCCCCTAGGACAGCTAACCAACCAATGACGTGCCGAGGTCGCGCAATTCGAACACGTGCCACTAGCAGTTCTCCTCGGTTACTTCCCCAATGACTCCTTGGATTATTTCCCGGTCACGGGCGCTGAGGTCGACGTCGGCAAGCAAATCCGGACGACGTTCGGCCGTGCGAATGAGTGACTGATCGCGCCGCCAACTGTCCACCAGCGCGTGATTGCCGCTGAGGAGAACGTCCGGCACTGCCAGTCCACGCCACTCGCGCGGCTTGGTGTAGGACGGCCCTTCGAGCAGACCGTCAGAGAACGAGTCCTCCTCGTGGCTCTTGCGATTGCCCAACACACCCGGAATCAACCGCACGACGGACTCCGCAATCACGAGCACCGCCACTTCCCCGCCGATCAGCACATAGTCCCCAATAGAGACCTCACGCACGCGGTAACGATTAGCAGCGTCATCAATAACGCGCTGGTCAATGCCCTCGTAGCGCCCGCACGCGAACACAATGTGCTCCTCGTGTGAGAACTCCTGCGCCATCTGCTGCGTAAACGGCTCGCCCGCCGGGGTCGGGACGATCAGCAGGGGCTTCGCTGAATCTTCTTCGCTTAACGACGGCACTTCCGCTGCAGCATAGGAAGATTCCTCGGCCAAACCCAGTTTCTGATCATGGCGGACATTGTCCAAATGTGGCACCGCGGACGTGAGCGACTGCTCCGCTTTCAGCGTCGCTACCTCGTCGAGGGCGGGGCCCCAGACATCCGGCTTCATAACCATGCCGGGGCCACCGCCGTAGGGCGAGTCATCCACGGCTTGATGTACACCTGGCGCCCAGTCGCGCAGGTTGTGTACGCCGACACTCAAAATGCCCTGCTCAATTGCCTTGCCCAGCAGCGCATGACGCAGTGGCTCGAGGTACTCCGGGAAGATTGTGACTACATCGAGACGTAAGCTCACAGCTCCAACAGTCCTTCCGGCGGCGTGATGGTGACGGTAGTATTCTCAAGGTCAACTTCCGGAACGATGTCCTCTACCAGAGGGATGAGTACCTCCCGGGCCCCGTCGTCAAGCGTGACTTCAAGGAGACGATGAGCGGGCGCGCGGACGATAGAAGTGACCTCGCCTATATCCGTGCCGTTATGGACTACGCGCAGGCCTTCAAGTTCAAAGTCATAAAAGTCCTCGTCTTCGAAGACGGGCTCGGCATAAAACTTCATACCCCGATGACGCTCGGCCTCATTGCGGCCCGGAATCTCCTCGAAGCGAATCAGCAAACGCCCCTGGTGCGGGCGTGCCGTTTTCACAGTCAGCTGTTCCTCACGGCCGGCCTGTACACCCAACAGCGTGGCCCCGACTGCGAAACGCCCTTCCGGGTCATCCGTTGTCGCATCGACGACGACTTCCCCGCGCACACCGTGGGGCTTGATCACTCGGCCAATAAGCACCATGTCAGCTACCGACACGCGCACACTCCCTCTCTTATAAAGGCTCTGTAAAACACCCCGCGTAAAGCAAAAAGGCGCCACCCAACACTTCGTCTTGAAGTATAAGGTAGCGCCCGGATTAGCTAAGCGGCGTACTCAGCGTCCTTATTACTCGGCGTCCTCGGAAGCCTCGGACTCAGCAGCCTCAGCCTCGGCAGCCTTTGCGGCCTCCTCAGCTTCCTTAGCAGCCTTAGCTGCTTCCTTGGCCTCGCGGCGCTTAGCGGTGATGGCCTCAGCGGACGGGCCATTGTTGGCCTCTTCCAGAGCCTTGTTGAACAGCTCGAGCTTGGTCGGCTTCGGCTCAGCAACCTTCAGAGTGCCCTCTGCACCCTCGAGACCCTTGAACTTCTGCCAGTCGCCGGTGACCTTCAGCAGAGCCAGAACCGGCTCGGTCGGCTGTGCACCGACGCCCAGCCAGTACTGAACGCGCTCGGAGTCAATCTTGATGATCGACGGCTCTTCCTTCGGCTGGTAGATGCCCAGGTTCTCAATGACCGCACCGTTGCGACGGGTACGAGCATCAGCAACGACGACGCGGTACTGAGCAGTACGAATCTTACCCAGGCGCTGCAGCTTAATCTTGACTGCCATGAGGAGTTCCTCTTTCTTCTATGTCACTGGACAATACTTATGCATCCGAGCTCACGAGTAATTACTAACGAAGTACCTCGGACCGGTTTTGCCCTTGGGATATTTACACTGCGCGTGACCACCGGGCGGCCGTGGCCGGATCCGATGAATTCGCAGTCGTGCCTCAGTTGAGGATTCTCATTGAGACAACTCGAGGTATGTTACCAGCAGTTTTTGGAAATTAACAAAACTGCGCACTCGAAACGCTGCATACCCACTAAAGCTGAACGTCGTTGACAGTGCGGTAACGTAACATTCTATGAAAACCACCGGCACCCAATATAGGTATGACTTGGACGGACTACGGGGCATTTCGATTGCCCTCGTAGTCCTTTTCCATGTTTACGTCGGCCGCGTTTCCGGTGGTGTGGACGTATTCCTCTTGCTCTCCGGGTTTTTCTTCTTCGGCGCGCAGTACCGCAATGCCATCAATCCCCGGCAGTCCATCAATCCATGGTGGAGCATCTGGCGCACGCTGCGTCGCCTAATCCCGACACTAGTGCTGGTCCTCTTTGCGACAACCCTGTTTGTCATTTACTTCATTCCATCGCTTCGCACGATCGACATTGCCCAGCAACTCCGCGCCAGCCTGCTCTACTACCAAAATTATGAACTGGCACTCCAGGGCTCGGACTACGCAGCCGCAGAGAGCGAAACCTCCCCACTGCAGCACCTGTGGTCAATGTCGGTACAGGGCCAGTTTTATCTCGGCTCCATTTTGCTCATCTCCCTACTCGCCTGGATGACGCGCTCACCCCAGATTGTCGGCGCGGTTACCTCACCGGTGGAGGCGAAGCGCACCGACGCTACCGGCGGTAAACTCCGCCGAATCCTCACTCCGTTGCTGGCAGTTATCACTCTCGGCTCGATTGCCTATGCCTTCTATATGCACTCCGAGAACCAGGGGTGGAACTACTACTCCACTGTCAGCCGCCTCTGGGAACTCTGCCTCGGCGCACTACTCGGACTGATTCTTGTCCGGGGATCCATCCCCATGCCCAAGCCACTTCGAGTGCTGTTAGCCAGCATCGGCCTCGCACTGGTAGTCTCCACCGGTTTCATCTTCGACGGCGCCGCACAGTTCCCAGGCCCTTGGACCCTATGGCCCCTCGGTGGTGCTGCGCTGATTATTATCGCCGGCCCTGAGGCGGGCTGGATCTCCAAGTTCCTGGCCAGCCGCCCAATGCGCGAAGTAGGCCAGAGCGCCTACGCGCTCTACCTGTGGCACTGGCCTCTTCTCATCCTGGCCATAAACTACCTCAACCGCGATACTCCGGGGCTGAAGCTTGGCACCGCAGTGATCGTCGTTTCCTTTATTTTGGCCAAACTCACCAACAAGTATGTCGAGCTGCCGCTGGCTCAATCGACTCGCCGACCGACCCGGACTCAGCCCGTCGTCGGCGATGCAATCCACGCAATGAAGCATCGTCGCCCGGCTCGTCGTCTAGCGGCAGTCGGCACTGTTGTCGTCATTGCGTTGGTCGGCATGTCCAGCCTTGTCAACGTGCAACAGGTGCGCGTCGATCGCGCCTCCGCCACCAGCCTAGATCCAGAGGTCTATCCAGGTGCACTCGCGCTTACCGACGGGTACGAGGTCCCCAAGGCAGCCACAAAGCCGAATACCGATTTCATCACGGACCTTTGGCCGGAACCTGCCCTCGATGGCTGCCTTGCGACAGGCGGTGAGGACGTCGGATACTTCCCGCCGAATCGCCGTTGGCGCGATGAGACCCAGCCGTGTGTCTACGGTGATCCAGATGCTAGTGACTCGATTGTCATCGTCGGCGGCTCGCACATGGAACATTGGTTTGCCCCGATTGATGCCTACGGCAAAAACAACGGGTACCGAGTGGTGGTTCTTCTCCGACAAGGCTGTCCAGCGACCTTAGAACCGATCCACGGAGTCGGCGATATCTGCGTGGCCTGGACTTTCGAGGCTCTGCAGAAAATTGACGAGATTCAGCCAGAGATGGTTTTCACCACTTCAACCAGACCCCTGTTCCAGGCGGACCCACCGCAGCCCGGCGACTACACACCGGATGGTTACGTTTCGTTTTTCGCTGCTCTACAAGAACGCGGAATTGATTTCTTCGCCATCCGCGATAACCCATGGGCGCTACGGGAGGACTTGGACCAATTCTCCCCCAGCGTATGCGAAGAAGCGGAAGAAGACTGCACTATCCACCGCAAAACTGCCCTAAATGCAGAAAATCCCGCTGAGGAGATTCTTGCGAACTTCCCCAACGGGCACAGTCTAGATTTCTCCGACATCTTCTGCGGTCCGACCACCTGCCGTAAAGTTATTGGCAATATCTACGTCTACCGCGACAGCAATCACATCACCGATGAACTAGCGGCCACTTTCAGTCCTGAAATGGACCGCCAGATTCAGAAGGCTCTGCGGGACTAGCTACTTCTAGTCCCCGCTACTTCTTGCCCTGTCCGAAGTCGAGATTGTTGAGGTCAAAGTCCTCCATACCTTCTGGCAGCTGATTACCCATCTGCTTCTGCAGCTTCTGCAGTTCAGCCATGCTAGGCATACCCGGTATGCCCTGCATACCTGGCATTCCAGGCATACCGGGCATTCCGCCACCGCGCATTGCCTTCGGCGGCGTTGGACCACGGTTAGCGCCCTTGCGCTTATTCTTGCCCTTGCCCTTTCGACCACGCTTGGCCTTGCGGTTCGATGGGCGACCACCGCCCATACCAAATCGGCCGGCCATCTGCGCCATCATCTTCCGCGCCTCATTGAAACGCTCGATGAGCTGGTTAACCTCTGAAACGGACACACCGGAACCGTTGGCGATACGACGACGTCGTGAAGCATTCAGAATCTTCGGATTCTCGCGCTCTTCCGGAGTCATACCGCGGATAATCGCCTCGATGCGGTCAAGCTGCTTTTCGTCGACCATCTCGGCGGCCTTGGACATTTCCGCGCCGCCGGGGAGCATCTTGAGGATGTTGCCGATTGGGCCCATCTTGCGGACCATCATCATCTGCTCGAGGAAGTCCTCAAGAGTCAGTTCGCCGGAACCAATCTTCTGGGCGGACTTGGCAGCCTGCTCATGATCGATTTCCTTGGAAGCGACCTCAACCAACGTCTTTAGGTCACCCATCCCCAGGATGCGGCTGGCCATACGGTCTGGGTGGAAGACGTCAAAGTCCTCCAACTTCTCGCCCGTGGAGGCGAACAGAATCGGCTTACCGGTGACCTCACGGATAGACAGTGCAGCGCCACCGCGCGCGTCGCCATCGAGCTTGGTCAGTACAACGCCGGTGAAGTCAACGCCGTCTCGGAAGGCCTTGGCGGTCTCTACCGCGTCCTGACCAATCATGGAGTCGATGACAAACAGAACTTCATGCGGGTTGATGGCATCGCGAATGTCGCGGGCCTGCTTCATCAGAACCTCATCGATACCCAGGCGACCTGCGGTATCGATAATCACCACATCGTGGCGATGCTGGCGAGCATAAGCGAGGCCACGGAACGCGGCGTCAACTGGATTGTCCTCGCTGGTGCCCATTTCATGGGTGGAATCGAGGCTGGTGCCCGGGAACGGTGCGAAGCACGGCACGCCTGCACGCTCAGCGACAATTTCCAGCTGCTGCACCGCGCCCGGACGCTGCAGGTCACAGGCGACGAGGACCGGGGTGTGCCCCTGATCCGTGAGGTACCTGGCCAATTTACCGGCCAAGGTGGTCTTACCAGCGCCCTGCAGACCGGCCAGCATGATAACCGTTGGTGGCTGCTTCGACATATTCAGCCGTCGAGTCTCGCCACCGAGGATGTTAATCAGTTCCTCATTGACGACCTCAATAATCTGGTTTGCCGGGTTGACAGTCTGGCTGCCAATAATTTCGTTAGCGCGTTCCTTGATGCGCTTGATGAAGGTACGGACAACCTCGAGGGAGACATCGGCTTCCAGAAGAGCCAGCCGAATCTCGCGGGCGGTGGCGTTAATATCCGCCTCAGTCAGGCGGCCCTTCCCGCCCAGCCCCCGCAGGGCACCCGTCAAACGATCGGAAAGAGACTCAAACAAGTTTCCAGCTCCCCTTTTGCCTTGTTTTTTCTTAACTGTTCTACCGTACCCGCTGGATACTCCATTTGGCACATATCTACAGCTTCGCCTATCGACAACGATTGCAGCCCACCCACCCTAAATGCCCCGATTCGGGTGTAACCAATAGGAAGTAAGAAATAGCAATAGGATGAAGCTCTTTTGTACTCAAGGACGTTAGATTACTGTTCGTTATTTTAACGTGACAATTAAACGAGCCTCCAGATATGAATGCCCTACTGCATAAAGAACGTTTATCCAACCCAGTTACCACCAGCTAGGTAACAGAAAGATAACGCCAGTGGCTAGCTTTTGCTAAGGCCACCCTTAGTAAGAACCTCCCCCGGAATGGTGTAAGCCAAATAGCAAACCGGCGGCATTGCAGCAGGTCAAAGCACGCCACTGCGCACCTGATGTTATTCCTATAACTACCTCCAATACCGTTCATATATCAACCAGTTTATGGTTAATCATGAACCTAGTTAACCGCAGTTGGCCTGGTTTTATTTTCCGCCGTGCACGATGAGGGATGAACGGCGAAATCATATTCATTGGTCTCTGACCGTTTGACTCCTTGAGAGGTTTTCATGAAGAAGTTCACCACGGCTATCGCCGCCGCTGCCTTCTCCGCCAGCATGATTGCAAGCGCAGGCACCGCTACTGCACAGATTCCGGACTCAATGCCGACCGAGTGCCCCGCCGGCCAGCACTTTGAGAACGTCGGAGGCACTTTCCAGTGCGTCGCAGACCAGCCTGAGCAGGATTCCACTGACGGAATTCCGGCCCCAATGCCGGACAAGTGCCCAGACGGCCAGCACTTTGAGAACGTCGGCGGAACCTTCCAGTGCGTCGCGGACCAGGAAGCTCCTAAGCCCGAAACACCGGGCGACAATGAGTCCCAGCCGGGCGACCCCGGAAACCCAGGCATTTCTGATAAGCAGTGCCCGGAGGGCGAGCACTTCGACATGAGCAAGCCAGTTCCAGGCAACCCGAATGTCTTCGGTGTCTGCGTCAAGGACGAGGCGAAGCCGGACACTGACAAGCCAGGCACGGACAAGCCGGACACCGAGAAGCCAGGCAAGGACGGCAAGGACGGTAAGCCGGGCAAGGACGGCAAGGACGGTAAGGACGGTAAGCCAGGCAAGGACGGTAAGCCGGGCAAGGATAGCAAGGACGGTAAGCCAGGCAAGGACGGTACGCCGGGCAAGGACGGCAAGGATGTCAAGGTAAACGTTGACATCAAGATCTCTGCTGAGTGCAAGAACGAAAACAAGTGCACGAAGGAAGAGAAGAAGGCCAAGGAAAAGGCCGAGAAGAAGGCTTCCGAGTCCAAGAAGACGACCTCTTCCGAGAATGTAAAGAAGGTTTCGGACTCCAAGAAGTCTGAGCAGAATACCTCGGAGTCCAAGAAGGCTTCTTCGACTCAGAGCACTGGCCTGGCAGCCACCGGCGTTGACGCCACCACCCTGGGCGGAGCCGCTCTGGTTCTCCTTGTCGGCGGTGTCGCCGCTACCCGCATCGCCCGCAAGAACCGCTAAGAAGCTTGGGGTTCTACCCCGGTAACGAAACATAAAATGCTCCTGATGCCTATTTAGCATCGGGAGCATTTTTGTGCGCCATACCTCCGAAAAGTCATAGCTCCTATAGCCCGAAGCATAAAACCTCACAGGCACCGATTTTTTACCGAACCTCTACGCCCCATCCACCTTTCACCACCCGACACAATCAGGTACCACGCTTCGCTAGCGAAGACAGAAAAGCCCCCTACCGAGTCGACAGTGACTGGTTCTATAAACGCCCTACCCACAACGGGTGTACACACTCAGCGTTGTAAATATAAGTTCCCACTTCCCCTTACTGGGGTTTGGACAAGTCAACAATTTCTCTTTACCCCCCCCCCTTCCCAAACCCATACCACCAAAGACTGTAATTAGTTATTAGAATCAAAAGTGTGAACAGTGTTCCCCCTTAAGTCCTTTGATTGCAGGGCTTTCCTATAGACATTGTGAGGTTTCCAAATGAAGAAGCTCTCTTCGACCATGGTGGCCGCTGCCGCTTCAGCCGGCATGCTCATCGGCGTTGGCGCCGCCACCGCACAGATTCCTGACCCCGCCCCGTCGGAATGCCCCGCCGGTCAACATTTTGAAAATGTTGGCGGTACTTTCCAGTGTGTAGATGACGCTGCAAATCCGGATCCAGGAGGTTCATCGAACGATGGCATTCCACCGGGCGTTGAGGACACCCAGACCTGTCCCGACGGTTCCCCGCGTGACATGAGTAAGATTGACCCGGCAACCGGGGCTTACGGTGCTTGTGGCACTTCAGATGATTCCGGCCCAACTCCGGAGCCTGATGAAGATGCCCCAGAAAATGACGGAATTCCGCCGGGAGTTGATGACACCGCAACGTGCCCCGACGGTTCCCCGCGTGATATGAGCAAGATCGACCCGGCAACCGGAGTCTACGGCTACTGTCCGACCTCCGATGACGAAACTCCGGGCGACGATGAGAACCCAGGCGATGACGCTCCGGGCGACGATGAAAACCCAGGTGACGAACAGCCCGGGGAGGACGAGAATCCTGGGGAGGAAAATCCAGGCGACAAGCCCGACACCCCTAAGAATGACGGTAAGCAAACCGGGACCAAGAACACTAGGCTAGCAGTCACTGGTGTTCAGGCGACTGCCCTCGGCGGTGCCGCTCTTGCACTCTTGGTCGGTGGCGTGGCAGCTACCCGCCTCGCACGCAAGAATTCTAAGGATTCCTAGCACAACTCTCCGCTAGATTCCTAGCACCTCAACATTAAAGGCCCCGGAGCCCCGCGTATCCTCTACAGAAATCTACGCGGTGGCTCCGAGGCCTTTATTTTTGCCGGGGGCAACGGGCGACGCTGTACTCACCAATCGATGGAAAATTCACTCATCGATGTTAGTTACTATTTGCGGCCGCCGAGCAGTGCGTCTACGAAGCTCTCCGGCTCAAACGGCGCCAGGTGGTCAGCACCTTCACCAAGGCCAACCAACTTCACCGGCACACCGAGCTCGTTTTGCACCTGGAATACAATGCCGCCCTTCGCGGTACCGTCCAGCTTGGTCAGGGCAACGCCGGTGATGTCTACTACATCCCGGAACGTACGAGCTTGCAGTAGACCATTTTGGCCAACCGTCGCGTCCAAAACCAGGATGACTTCGTCAACCTGAGCCTTCTTCTCCACCACGCGCTTAATCTTGTCCAGTTGGTCCATCAGACCGACCTTGGTGTGCAGGCGGCCGGCGGTGTCGATGAGCACCACATCAGCGCCGGACTCGATACCGTGAGCAACTGCCTCAAATGCAATAGAAGCAGGATCGGCGCCTTCAGCGCCGCGAACGGTCTCCGCGCCAACGCGTCGCCCCCAGGTCTCCAGCTGGTCGGCTGCAGCAGCACGGAAGGTATCCGCTGCGCCGAGAACAACACGGTGGCCACCGGCGACCAGTACACGAGCCAGCTTGCCCGTCGTCGTGGTCTTACCTGTGCCGTTGACACCGACTACCAGAATCACTGCGGGCTTGCCCTCGTGCGGAAGTGCGCGGATGGAGCGGTCCATCTCAGGCTTGCACTCCTCAATCAACACCTCACGCAGCAGGGCGCGCACTTGCTCTTCCGTGCTCACCTTCTGGCTGGCAATACGCTCGCGCAGCTTATCGACGACACGCTGCGTCGCAGCCGCACCGAGGTCAGCCATAACCAGGATGTCTTCAACCTCTTCCCACGCGTCCTCATCAAGGTCACCCGCGCCCAAGATGCCGAGCACAGACTGGCCAATTGCATTCTGCGACCGTGACAGACGACCGCGCAGGCGGCCCAGACGTCCCTCAGCCGGGTCGATGGAGTCAATCTGCTGTTCTGCTTCTGGCTCTGGCGTCGGCTCCGGCGCAGCTTCCGGCTCCGGCTCTGGCGTCGGTTCTGGTTCGGGAGTCGGCTCCGGCTCCAGCTCCGGTTCAGGAGCAGGAACTACCTCTACCTCAGGCTCTGCTTCGGGCTCTGGTTGTGGTTCCGGCTCGGGCTCTGATTCCTCTTCCCCGGCCGTTGGCAAATCGATTGGGATTTCCCGCATTACGCGGTCATAATCCCCCTCCATTTCGGTGGGGTTATCCGGAATAACCAGTCGACCTTCTGGTTTCAGCAGTGAACCGTCCGGCTGATCGGCAGGTATATCAGCCTGCTTTTCCTCTGGCTCCGGGGCCTGCTTTTCAATCGGCTTTTCCGCCGGTTTCGGCATCGGTTTTTCAACCGGCTGCTTCTCGCGGGTATCAGTCCCACCACCGGCCGGAGCGAAGTTAAAACCACTAGTGGCCTGGTAATTTCCAGACTTCTCCTGCTGGGTGAGTTCCTTAGTATCTTCCTTCGCAAAGGAAATGCGCTGGTTCTTCCTGCGGACATAGCCCACAACAAAGAGCAGCGCGATAATAACGACAATCGCGACGACAAGGAGTATCCACTGAGTTGGAGTCATAACTCTCATTATGCAGTATCAACGACTCTTCCTCACTTACTCCGCGCTTACTCCGCTCCTGTCGACGGAGTTGCGGATGCCGGTGACATTCGCTGCGAGATTACTCGAGTCACACCATCGCCCCGCATGGTCACGCCGTAGAGCACATTCGCAACGTCCATTGTTGGCTTCTGGTGCGTAATGACAATCAGCTGACTGGTCGCGCGGAGTTCCTCGAGCAGCGCAATAAGGCGACGCAGGTTAACGTCGTCAAGCGCGGCTTCCACCTCGTCGAGTACGTAAAAGGGACTCGGGCGCGCGCGGAAAATAGCGACGAGCATTGCCAGCGCCGTCAGCGACTTCTCGCCGCCGGAGAGCAACGACAGCCGCTTAACCTTTTTGCCCGGCGGGCGGGCTTCAACCTCGATACCTGTCGTGAGCAGGTTGTCCGGCTCGGTGAGAACCAGTCGTCCGTCGCCGCCCGGGAAAAGCGTTTGAAAGACTGCGGGGAATTCTGCCTCGACATCGTTCCACGCGTCTGTGAAGAGCTGCAGGATCGTGGCATCGACTTCCTCGACAACATCGGTGAGGTCCTGGCGGGCCTTGAGGACATCATCGAGCTGCGTGGATAGGAAAGAGTAGCGCTCCTCCATCGCCTTATACTCCTCCAGCGCCAACGGGTTGACGCGGCCGAGCACACGCAGATCCTTCTCCGCCTGTTTGAGCTGCTTCGTCACGGCTGCGCGGTCGAAGTTCTCATCAGGAGCAAAGTCCGCGAGCAGGTCATCGACAGACAGCCCCAACTGGTCGACGATGCGCTCTGCAGCCTCGGTCACGCGGACCTGCGCCTGCGCACGGGCGATGTCGCCCTGGTGCGCGGAATCCGTTAGCTGTGCCAGCTCACGTTGCGCCGCATTTGCCTCCGTCCGGGCCGCTGATAGTGCCTGCGACACTGTCTTCTTCTGCGCCTCGGCATCGTCGCGATCGGCCTCTGCCCGCGCCAACGACACGTTGACCTTCGCATGCAAATCCTCAGCCAGCTCCGCGACAACTTCTGCCAATTCGCGCTGGGCAACCTTCGCCATCTGCGCCTGCTCATGGCGGGCCTTCGCTACGCGCTCCGATGCAGCCTGGCGACGGAGCCGCTCGGCCTTGCCTCGTACACTCGACAGTCGCTCCTCTGCCGTACGCAGCGACAGACGCGCCTCTGTTTCCATGGCGCGCACAGCCGTCAGCGCCTCCGAGGCACGGTCACGTTCGCTTGTCGACGGTTCCCCCTCCTCGGGGTCACGGTCAACGCGAGCTAAGCGGTCTGCGACCACCGCCAACTCCTTCTGGAGCTTCGTTACTCGGTCCGCGGCTTCGGCTCCGCGCTGCTCAGCGCGTTCGGCATCATGCACCACGCCGGACAGCTGCGCTGTGGCCCGAGTTCGGGCATCCGTGAGGACCTTCATACGACTCTGGTGTTCACGCAGCGCAGCACGGGCGGCCGCCGCGTCCGTGCGGCGGTCCTCTTCTTCGGCCTGTGCACCGGAGAGCACACCACCGAGGTCACTCAAACGCACCTGTGCTTCTGCTAGTTCTTCGCGAGTCTTAGCAATGTCGGCGGCGATTTCCACACCTGATGCAGTGCCACCAGCACCGCCAGCTACCCAACCAGAGCCACGCAGCACACCATCGCGGTCAACAACGCGCAGTCGAGTATCCTGGGTCACCAGCTCACGGGCGACGTGCTCGTCGTCGCAGGCCACGACGTCAACGAGCAGAGAGGTCAACGAACCCGAAAGCTCCGCGGGCACTGTCACATGATCGAGCAGCCAGGATGCCTGTGCGGGCAGAGTGATGTCCAAGCGCCAAGAGTCGGATGCATCCGCAGAATTGATAACAACGGCACTGCCCTTGCCCGTGGCCACAAGCTCGTCGATAAGCGAATCTCCACTGCCCTCGCTGACCAGTGCTTCGGCGGCCGCGCCGAGGGCGGCAGTGAGCGCTTTTTCCCAGCCAGCGTCGACATCGATGACTTCAGAGAGAACGCCGAGTTCGTGTTTTTCACGTAGCCACGCGGTGCCGTCGTTGGCAGCGGCGGTGCGGGCGGTCTCCAGAGCTTCGATGCGGGCGGACAGACCTGAGACACTGCGTTCGAGGTCGCGCTCGTCAGCGCGGAGTTCTTTCAACCGTGTAGAGGCCAGCTCTGCTTCTCGGTTGGCCTGTTCATAAGCACTCTGCAGCTCGGGACCTTCGAATTCGGCCTCGGCTAGTTCCTGCGCGGCGTTTTCCACGGCTTCGGTGGCATCGGCACGGCGTTCGTCGGCCTCATTGGTTTGCTCGGCAAGGCGTGCAGCTTCGGCTTCGGCGGCTTCCAAGCGGGTGCGCAGAGATTCTTCTGCGGAAATGAGACGAACCACGCCTTCGCGACGGTCGGCGATTGCGCGAACGGCCGCGAGGTGCTCCGCTTCGGCTTCACGGAAAGTCTCCTCGGCGTCGAAGAGCGTTTCGCGGATTTCCTCCAGTTTTTCGCGGGCCTCTGCCTCAGCCTCAGCGAGCGTGGCTTCTTCGGTGGCGGCGTCGTCGGCCCTCTGCTCCAGGAAGTCCGGGTCTGGGCCTACCCACGGAGCGACGGAGTGGTCGGCCGCGCGATCGGCGGCGATGCGGGCCGTCGCTTGGATACGCTCACCGAGTGCGGAGAGACGAAACCACAAATCTCGGGCAGCATCGGCAGCTGGAGTGATGTCCTCCAGTTCGGCTTCGAGTTCTGCAGTGCGCTCAGCGGCAATCTCGGCTCGCTCCGTGGCGGCCTCCACCTTTTCCTCAATGAGCTTGGCTTGACCAGCAATGTCATTGAGGCTGTCCTGCAAATCCACGAAGTCCGCGGCAGCCAAACGCAACTTGGCGTCGCGCAGGTCTGCCTGCACAGTCTGGGCGCGAGAGGCGGCCTCAGCCTGACGCTTCAGCGGTTTGAGCTGACGGGAAAGCTCACCTGTCAGATCCTGCAGACGGTCGAGATTGGCCTGCATCGACTGCAGCTTGCGCTGCGCCTTTTCCTTGCGACGGCGGTGTTTGAGCACGCCTGCGGCTTCTTCGATAAACGCACGACGCTCCTCTGGCCGCGATTCCAGAATCTGCGAAAGCCGACCCTGGCCGACGATGATGTGCATCTCGCGGCCAATGCCGGTGTCGCTGAGGAGCTCTTGGACATCCATGAGGCGGACGCGAGAACCGTTGATTTCGTACTCACTTGCGCCGTCGCGGTACATGCGACGCGTGACAGAGACTTCCTTATATTGAATGGGAAGTGCCCCATCGGAATTGTCGATGGTAAGAGTGACCTCCGCGCGCCCCAAAGGCTTTCGCCCGGAGGTTCCCGCGAAGATGACATCTTCCATTTTGCCGCCACGGAGGGTCTTGGCGGAATGCTCACCCATAACCCACGCGAGGGCATCGACGACATTCGACTTACCAGATCCATTCGGGCCGACAACTGCGCAGATGCCGGGCTCGAATTTCATCGTCGTCGCCGAAGCGAAGGATTTAAAGCCCTTCAGAGTCAGCGATTTCAAATACATGGGGCAATATCTTACCCGTAGTTACGGTTTGGAGCTGAATTACCCCAAGCACGCACCCTGTTACACAAGATTGTTTACACAGCGTTGTTTACACCACTGCCTGCTTAGTTGACGCGTAGGCCGACTCACCGTGCTGAGCGACGTCGATACCAGAATGCTCCTGCTCGCCGTGGATACGCCAACCGACGGTTGCCTTCAGGACTCGGGCAATGATGTACGTCAGCACGCCTGAGAACACCGCTGCGACGACAGCAATAATGACCTGGATGGCAAACAACTTCAGGCCGTCGATGCCACCGCCGGTAAGCAGTCCGCGATCATTAGCCAGCAGGCCAACACCAATCGTTCCCCACATAGCTGCAACCAGATGCAGACCAACCACATCCAGGGTGTCATCGAAGTTGAATTTGTACTTCAAGCCCACTCCCCAGCAACCCAGCGCACCGCCGATATAGCCCAGAATGATTGAGGTCACTGGGTTCATATCTCCTGCGGCCGGAGTAATAGTCACAAGCCCTGCGATGACACCCGAAGCGGCGCCCAGCGAGGTGGGATGCCCATCACGAATACGCTCGAGTGAAATCCAGCCGAGCATCCCCACGCACGCTGCCACCGTCGTATTCAGCCATGCCAGACCAGCGACACCGTCGGCCGCAAATGCCGAACCGCCGTTGAAGCCGAACCAGCCGAACCACAGCAGTGCAGCACCCAGCATGACGAGTGGCAGATTGTGCGGGCGATGCTGGCTGCCATCGATGGACTTGCGCTTACCGACGATAATCGCCAGCACCAAAGCGGCAGTACCAGCAGCAATGTGCACAACCGTACCGCCAGCGAAGTCAATTGGAGCGATCAATGCTTCACCGTCAGCGGTACCGAACAGCTTTGCCGACAGCCCCTCTGCCGAGTGGCTCAGCAGGCCACCGCCCCAGACCATGAAGGCCATTGGGAAGTACACCAGCGTCGTCCAGAAGCCGACGAAAATCAACCAGGTGGAGAACTTCACGCGTTCGGCCAGCGCCCCAGAGATCAGCGCTACAGAAATCGAGCAGAACGTGAGCTGGAACCCAATGTCGATGATGTTTGGGCAACCGTTCGCACTCGCAATGTAGTTGCCGTCGCCATCCGTGATTGAGTTACGCAGACCGAAGAACTCGAATGGGTTGGCAAAAACACCACCGATCGACTGCGATCCGTAGGACATCGACCAGCCCCACAGCACGTAAATGGCACCGACAACGCCGACAGCACCAAAGCTCATCATCATCATCATGTTGAGCACCGACTTCTGTCGCGACATGCCGCCATAGAACAGCGCGAGCGCCGGTGTCATCAGCAAAACCAACGAAGCCGAAATCAGCATCCACGCTGAGTTTCCAGACTGTGCAATTACTTCTTCAGGCGTCATATGTGCCTCCCCTGCCTGTCAGTAGGTAGTTATTAACTTAATCCACTCGCCTTTCGTATTTACGTATTCTTTTTCCCGGTTGCGTAGGTTTTTAGCGCTCTGAGACCCCTACAACGCACCAATCGACTACCTCAAGACACGAAAAATCCCCCGCCAACTGCGCAAAAACAATGACATAGAGCGAGGGATAGAACGTATTCGAATTTTTCGGATTCCTACACCGACATGGGGGGGAGGAAGGCAGTTGGCACCCGCTTAACGACGGTCAAACGTGCTCAATGCACCCTTCGGTTCCTGCCATAACGGCACCACTGCCGTCACATCGCCCGGAGTATTCGGCCCCTCAAGCCAAGCGAGCAAACTCTCACAGTCTGCCCGTGGCCCTTCAGCAACAACTAACACCCGACCATCCGGGTAGTTCTGGGCGTAACCAACCAACCCCAACTCCAGAGCCGTCGCGCGGGTGTACCAGCGAAAACCAACACCTTGAACACGACCGTGTACCCACGCGGTGAGGCGGACGTCGTTAAGCAACATCGGACTCACGCACTGTCATCGGGTCGGAACCGTCCCAGCACTCAATCTTGTCGTGGCCGCGGACGTTAGGCAGATCATCGCGGTGGAATACCGGATTAAGCCCCTTGGACTTCTGCTCGGAGTAATTCTTTAGTAGGGCGACAGCTACGCCGCCCAGCGGCAGAATGGCGATGATATTGATGGTGGCCATGAGTGCGGAGAAAGTATCTGCAAGCGACCAGACGAGCGGCACGGAACCGACAGCTCCGCCAATCACGCACAGGATGACCAGGACACGCACGGTGTTCAGGACAGCCTTGCTCTTTGACAGGAACGGGATATTCGCCTCGGCGTAGTAGTAGTTACCCACCAGCGAGGAGAACGCGAGGAAGAAGATGATAACCGTGACCGCGTGGATGGCCCACGTACCCACCTGCGCCGACAGCGCAGCCTGAGTTAACGCGGTGCCCTCCGCATCGCCGCCGAAGGTCGGATCGGACAACAGGATGATAACTGCGGTGATAGTACAGACGACCCAGGTGTCGAAGTAGACGCCCATCGTCTGGATGAGGCCCTGTTTGACCGGGTGCGACACCGACGCCGTAGCCGCCGCATTTGGTGTGGAACCCATACCGGCCTCGTTGGAGAACAGACCACGGCGAATACCCTGCATCATGGCGGTACCGACAGCGGCACCAGCGATCTCACGGATACCGAAGGCGTGCTCGAAGATGAGCTTGATCATGCCCGGCACTTCAGTGATATTGAGAGCCAGCACAATCAGACCGAGGATGATGTAGGCCACGGCCATGATCGGTACGACAATTTGCGTCACCGCCGAAATGCGCTGCACACCACCGAAGATGATGACGCCGGCCAAGATTGCCAGCACAATGCCGACGCAGAATTTAAAGATCGGCGTTCCCTGACCAGTCGACTCAGCCACAGCCGCCGTGATTGAGTTGGACTGCACCGCATTGAACACAAAACCGTAGGTCACCGTGATAGCGATGACGAAGAGCGACGCCATCCAGCGCCAGTTCTCTCCCAGCCCCTTGGTGATGTAGTACGCGGGCCCTCCTCGGTAAGAGTCCTTATCCCGCACCTTGTACAGCTGCGCCAGCGTCGACTCCACGAAGCTGGTAGCACCGCCAATCGCAGCGAGCAGCCACATCCAAAACACGGCACCTGGCCCACCCGTAGTGATTGCCACCGCCACACCTGCGACGTTACCGGTACCGACACGCGAGGCAGCAGAGATTGTGAAGGCCTTAAAGGCCGAGATGCCCTTGACCCCCTCGGAGATGTCAGACGGCTTTTCGGTAATTGCCTTGAACATCTCCGGGATGTACCGGAGCTGCACCACAATGGTCCGCCAGCAGAAGTACAGGCCTGCACCGCTGAGTAGCAGAATCATGAACAGCCAGTACTTGTCATTCCAGGCGTTGACCCAATCGGTCGCTTGTTCCATGAAGCTCATAAGGAAATTCTAGCGCTGACAGGTGGGACACAGATAACTCGATCTATTCCCAAATGGCAGACGGACAATTGCGCGCCCACACCTCGAGCACGGCTCCCCCGCTTGGCCATAGGCGTTCAAGCTCCGCTCGAAATAGCCACTTTCGCCGTTGACATGCACATATAACGCATCGAAGCTCGTGCCACCCGCCGCTAGCGCCCGCTGAAGTACCGCTTGCCCCTCGCGCAAAAGTTTCGCTAAACGACGGACCGAAAGGTCACACGCCGGCACGCGCCCATCGACCTTCGCTGCCCAAAGCATTTCGTCGGCATAGATGTTACCGATACCCGACACAATGTTCTGGTTGAGCAATACGGCCTTAATCGGCGAACGCGACTTCATCATGCGGTGTGCAAGTGCAACCACATCGACAGTTGGCTCCAATAGATCGGGCGCGATCTTGGCTGCGGGTTCCGGAACAAAGCGACCGTGGGATTCGACCATTTCACAGGCCCAGACCCAACCAAAGGTGCGCTGATCGTTGAAGTTGATAAGGTGCCGAGCGCCGTCCGGCAGGGCTATGTCAAATGCGGCCCTGGTGTGGCGTCCGGGCAGCGTATCGGGCGTGTACGGAGCTTCCACACGCAATTGGCCGCTCATACCCAGGTGGATGGCAATTGCGGAGTCGTCGTCAAGCGTGAGCCACATGAACTTGCCGCGGCGATCCGTAGCGATAACCGTGCGCCCGCGCGTGCGACCGATAAACTCTGCGGCACCACCGGGTTGGCGCCGCACGGCACGAGCGTTGTAGACGAAAGTGTCCTCGATGCGGCCACCGACGACGTAAGCGTCGAGACCGCGGCGTACGGACTCGACTTCAGGAAGCTCGGGCATTATGCCAGTGCAGTATGCGCCTGATGCGCGGCGTGCATCTCGGCTTCCTTCTTCGTGGCGCCGGTACCGCTGCCCTTAACCACGCCGTCAACCAGCACGTCAACGTAGAAAGTTAGGTCATGGTCGGGGCCGGTGGTGCGCACGGTGTACTCAGCAGCCGGTAGTTGCTTGGCTGCCAGGCGCTCCTGCAACAGCGTCTTCCAGTCACGACCGCGAGACTCCGTCGGGGCATCGTCAATCATCTGGTTAAACAGGCGAAGAACGGTCTCGCGGGCAACCTCAAAGCCATGCTGCAGGTAAATGGCACCCAGCAGCGCCTCGGTGGTGTCAGCGAGAATTGAGTGCTTATCCGCACCACCGGTGGCCTTCTCACCGCGACCGAGGAGAATGTGCTCCCCCAATCCGATACTGCGGGCCAGGTCAGCCAGCGCGTACATGTTCACGACACCTGCGCGCATCTTGGAAATATCCTGCTCAGCGCGGTCCGGGAAGCGACGGTAGAGTTCTTCAGCAACGCACATGCCCAGCACGGCGTCGCCCAGGAACTCTAGCCGCTCGTTATTGGTCAGCATGCCATTTTCATTCGCGAAACTGCGGTGGGTCAAAGCGAGCTTCAGGGACTCCTCTGATAGCTCAACACCGAGTTTTTCCAGCAGCGGGGCGTGATCGACGGCCTCGAAAGCCGCCTTTCTAGCCGCCTCACCGGTTAGCCGACGCTTGCGGCTCATCCGTTATATCTCCTTTAAAGTCTTCGTCTAAGTCGTCGTCGATTACTTCTCGTCGCCGAGCGAGCCAAACTTTTCCGCCAGGCCAGCCCAACGCGGATCAATGCGCTCCTCTTCACCCGAGATGCCGTCTGGCTCCGGCACTTCTGAGTCCGACTCAGCACAGCTGGAATCGAAATCCAGACAGGTCGGATTGAAGGGCAGATTCAAGCCCGCCTCATCGATGACGGCTTGAGTGATATCCACCGTATTGTCGACGATCTGGCCAACTTCGTCCTCAAGGTCTTCTTCCTCGGCATCGTCGCCTGTGATGAAGTCCTCGTTGTTGGAAAAGACAGCCGAAATGTGGAAGCTGAGCTCCGGATTCAGCGGGGCTAGGCAGCGGACACACTCGCCGGTGGCCTTGGCAGTCACAGTCGCGTCAACCATGACACCACTGCCGAGGTTCGTGACAATGCCGTCAACGACAACCTCCTCGCCAGCGGCGATGCCAATCATCTCGACACCAACGCGGACGGGGCTATCGCCTACCTTGCGGAACTGCTCGGGCATGCCGCCCTGCAGACATGTCGAAACGTCCAGAACAAATGGGGATGAGTCAGTCATGATAGACCTCAGTCTACCCCGAAGATGCGCTAACGCTCGTACCGGCGGCGTTCCTGCCCCTCGGAGAAGGAAGACGGCGCGCTCTGTGCCCCTGCACCACCGCCGACGGCACCGGCCCCCGAACGCAGTACCGAGCGATTGCGACCGACATTACGCAGGGTCTCCTGGAGAGTCTGTTCAAACTCGGCGAGCTTGGAATCAACGTAGCGGTCACACTCTTCACGGAGGCGAGAGGAATCCGCGTGTGCGTCGGAAAGCAGACGATTCGCCTCGTCGTTGGCTTCGCGGACGACCGTTGACTCAGCGACCAGGCGAGCCTGCTCCTCGCGGCCTTCCGCAACGGAACGCTCGTAGGATTCGTTACCAGCGTGAATCAGGCGATCGGACTCGGCAGAAGCACGATCCACAATGCTGTCGTACTCGTGCTGAGCATCCTCGCGGAGGCGACGGGCGTCGTCCTCAGCGGCCGCGACGGTGCCAGCTGCGTGGGCATTGGCATCCTCGACGGTGTGGTTAGCGCGGGCCTCGGCCTCGTCGACAATGCGATGGGCTTCTTCATCCGCAGTCGAAATGGTGTTGTTCGCCCGGGCTTCAGCATCGTTGATAATCTCATCCCGCTGGTCCAAGACATCCTGCGCGTCATCGAGCTCAGCCGGGAAAGCATCCCTCAGCTCATCGAGCAACTCGAGAACACGCTGACGCGGAACCATACAATTGGCCGACAGTGGCACGCCGTGTGCCTCTTCTAGGATCTGGACCAGTTCATCAAGAGATTCGAAGACGCGAAACATGACTTACATGCTACTTCAGTCGGCGCTGCAGGGCGTGCAAGACAGGCTCAGGAACTAGCCCTTCCACCGAACCGCCGTAGCGAACAACTTCCTTCATCAGTGTCGACGACACATGACCGTACTTCGGATCAGCTTCCACAAAGAGAGTCTCAATGCCCGTCATGCGCCGATTCATCTGCGCCATGGGAGCCTCGTACTCGTAGTCCGCCGCCGAGCGCAGCCCCTTGACCAGGCAGGAGATGCCCTGCGCGGAGGTGTAGTCAACCAACAGCTTCGACCAGGAGTCCACCTGCACATTGTCCAAGTGCTGCGTGCACTGCCGAATGAGGTCCATGCGCTCTTCGACATTGAACATGCCCTGCTTATTCGGGTTGTGGGTAACCAGCACGGTCACCTGATCGAATTGGCGCGCGGCACGCTCAATCACATCGAGGTGACCAGAGGTCATGGGATCGTAGGAACCGGGGCAGCATGCGTGAGTCATAGAGGTCAAACCACCTTTGGCCGTCGTAAAGCGTAAAGAAGAACGTTAAGCGTTGTAGATAGCGGTGTCGAAGCGCGCCAAACCGTGAATGCGACGCTTCAGCTTCTGCTGGAGCTGTTCGTAGCCCTCGGGCCACTGCGTCTCCTCGTCATCGCGGTGACGCTCCACAGTCACGACCGCGCCCGGCGCGAGGAAGCTACGCAGCGCCTCGAGCATCTCTGTAACGGCCTCCCCCACCAACTCATAGGGCGGATCCGCGATGACGCGGTCAAAAGGCTCGCCCGGCGCGCCCGCAAGGTACGACGACACTTTCATCGGAGACAGGGCCACATCGGGATGCCCCACGGTGCGAATGTTCTTTTCAATAGCGGCAATGGCGTTCGGATCGTTTTCCACCAACACGACGGAACGCGCGCCGCGAGAAGCCGCTTCCAAACCGAGCGCACCCGAGCCAGCAAACAGGTCGAGAACGCGAGTTCCCTCTAGCCCAAAGCGTGTGGACCAGGAGGAAAAGATGGCTTCCTTCGCGCGGTCACTAGTTGGCCGAGTGGTCTCTCCCTTAGGCGCGACTAGCCTACGACCGCGTGCCTCACCTGCAATAATGCGGGTCATCTACTTCCCTTCGTGCGATGTGTTCTCGTTGCCGTTGTGCTGTGCCGTGGCGCTGTGAGTTGCTGGCGTGATTCTTGCCAGCAGCTGACCGCCTTCGACATCCACAAATTGATCTGCCGCCACCTCCGCGACCGTGCCCGGGCAGGGCGCTAAAACCGGCGCTTCTAGCTTGACGGCCTCCACGACCGCAATAACCTGACCGGTCGTCACCGAGTCTTTCTCGGCGACCTCCCAGCGGACTACTCCTGCAAAAGGTGCACAGACATCTACCATGCCCAACAGTCTACTTTGGTCTTACTAGGAGCGGTCCAAGTAGTTCGACTGCTCTTCATCGATATCGGAGATAAGCTCTCCCACAAGCCTCTCATCAACATCGAGAAGAGCCATGGCATCATGTCGGGTGCGCTCGATGATTTCGCCGTCGGTGGTGAGGTCCACCAGGCCGAGGCCGGTTGCCAGTCCCGATTGGTCATCGCCGAGCAGATCGCCGAAACTACGCGTGGCCAGGTCCAGCTCCGCCAGTTGAATGCCGTCGGTGGTGGCGGCAATGCGGTCCAGCCGGGTGCGCTCCGGTGTCTGCGAATGCGTGTGTGTACATAGGAAGCACAGGCCACCACGGTCACCACGGCCGACACGACCGCGCAGCTGGTGAATCTGCGAGATACCGTAGCTCTCGGCGCGGCGAATCATCATGATCGTGGCCTCTGGTACATCCACGCCGACTTCGATAACTGTGGTGGACACCAGCACATCCAGCTGTCCTGTGGCAAAGGCCTGCATCACGCGGTCTTTGTCCTCCGGTGCCATATTGCCGTGCAACTGACTGATACGTACACCGGGCAGTTTTTTCCTCGCTCGGTCGAACACCGCCTCCACGGACTCGTCGAGGAACTGTTCCTCATCGCGGGTAATGCGGGGACAGACAATGAAGGCGCGGTTGCCCTTGGCCACTTCTTCCCCAATGCGCTCCCAGGTTCGTGCCTCCCAGCGGGGTTTCTCCAGCGTCGGTACGACAAAGGATTGGATTTCCTGACGTCCCCGTGGCAATTCCGTCAACTGCGAAACTGCGAGGTCGCCAAAAATGGTCATCGCTACCGTGCGCGGAATCGGGGTTGCCGACATCACCAACAGATGCGGTGTCATTCCACCCCGTCCCCTGCTTCGCAGCTGATCGCGCTGGCGCACACCAAAGCGGTGCTGCTCATCGACGACCACCAGCCCGAGATCGAAGAACTCCACGCCCTCACTGAGCAGGGCATGCGTGCCGACGACAATGTCAGCCTCCCCGTTGACTGCCTCCAACAGGGTTGCCCGGCGCTCCTTCGTCGACATCGATCCCGTCAACAGTCGTACAGTCACTGCTACTCCGGCTTGCTCCAGCATCGCTGTCAGCGATCGGTAGTGCTGTTGGGCCAGGACTTCCGTCGGCGCCAGCATCGCGCACTGCCTGCTGGAATCGACTGCTTGCAGCATTCCCAGTAGGGCCACCACGGTCTTACCCGAGCCGACTTCACCTGCTAGCAGGCGGTTCATCGGGTTAGACCTCGCTATATCCTGCGCGATATCGGCTGCGACCGCGACCTGACCGTCGGTAAGCGAAAACGGCAACCCCCGGCGTAGCTCGTCGCGAAGTCCCCCGGCGACTTCCATGCAGGCCGGCGCGGTGAGGCTCGCTTGAGTACGCTTGCGTGCACCAACGGCGAGCTGGAGCTCAAGCGCTTCGTCGTACTTCAGACGGGCAAGCGCAATATCGGGGCCCGCGATGGAGGGAAAGTGTGCGCCACGCAGTGCGGAGTCGAAATCGGTAAGTCCCTCCGGCGTGGCGGGCAATGGGTCTGGCTGCAGCGGTAACCATTCGAGGATGCGCTGCATGTACAGAGCCAGGTGAATACCCGCTACTCCTTTACGGCCACGGTAAATGGGCAGATAGGGGCGCGTGAGCAGCCGCTGCATCTCCGCAATCCCCTTGGCTGTCTTCGTCAGTGTGGCCAGCTTGCCAGTGGCTGCGCCTACCGAACCATCGGCTTTAAGCACCATGCAATCAACATTTTTCAGCTGTAGCTCATTGCGGAACTCGCTGAGTGTGCCAACAATGAGCAGACGCACACCGGGGTGCAGCATATTGCGCAGCCATTCGGCACCGAAAATCGCGGCCGGAAGAATGCGCACGCCGTCGCTGACATAGATTTTCAGTGGCTTGCGTCGGTCGGCGAAGGCGGGCGCTGGCGAAATGCTGTGCACCTGCACGACTGTGGTGATGGTGTCGCCAATGTCGGAAAATGACACATCTAAGCTCTTACCCTGCGCCACGTAGCGCTTCGGGAAATTCGTCAGCGCATCCGAGACGGTCTCCATACCAAAAGCCGTATGCAGCTTCTTTGCAATCTTTGGCCCCACCACGATATTCAGGGGCGTGCGCGCATAATCCGAGCCGAGCCATCCGAGCATCGCGCTACTCGATTCCTACCTGCACCAGCTCATCGATGCCGGTTGCATCGTAGGCTACGACCTCCACAGGCTTGTCCAGCCGCGCCCGCACTTGCGCTATGTCCACGCCCTCGGCTCCGCGCCCGAGCAGCAGAGTCACTAGTTCCCCGCCGCCAGCCAACAGGTCTGAGATGGTCTCTGTGAGCGCGTCAGTCAGGGGCTTATCGACGTCCGCAGCGACTACAGCCGTTCGCGTGCCATTGGCAGCCTCTCCCATCGCATACGCAGCAACCGTCAGTGGCAGCTCAGCCGAATGCACGGCCAAGGCAGCAAGGCCAGCCGGAATGGAGTCTGTGGACACTACCGCGAGCGTCGGATTAGCCGCGGCAGCAGCGAATTCGATATCCGCCAATTCCTGGTCGCTAACCAGCCCATTTGGCAGCAGGATTACCTCATCCGCACCCCGCATGGCAGTCAGCGCCTTGGTGACCACATTGTCAGCGAACTCCTGGTCGGCGATGGCTGCTCGATCTGTGGGAGTGGATGTGGGAGTCGGAGCGGGGGTCGGGCTGATAGCAATCGCTCCCGAGGAGGTGATGAGATCATTCAGCGGACCGTCCGGCACTACCGCAATGAGGATGCGAGTGGACTCAGGTGTTGTCTCCGGCTCATCGAGCACCTCGATACGGATGCGTTCCGGACGACCGAAGTCGAGTGCCGCCTCAATAACTGCGCCCGGTTCCACTGTGTGGATATGCACCATGTACTGCGTGGTCTCCGCATTACCAGCATCACCTGCGATGATGAGCGAATTGCCCAGCGGGTTCAACCGCTCTCGCAGCGCTTCCACCGCCTGGGTATCCGCCAAGGAAATCAGGTACATGACCTCCATCTCAACGGTGGCTACGTGTGGCGCGTCGACATGCAAATCGACCGGTGCGGCTGCGCGGCCGCTGACTTCGTCGGCAAGCGCGTCGAGCAGAATGACCAACCCCGCGCCGCCGGCATCGACCACGCCCGCCTGCTGCAGTGCCGGGAGCTGGCTAGGGGTTTTCGCCAGCGCATCGCGAGCGGCATCCGCGATCGTGTCGGCGAGCTCCTCAATCGAGTCGCCCTCAAATTCCTCCGCGGCAATCGCGGCGTGCCGCAGGACTGTCAGAATCGTGCCCTCCACTGGATTGGCAATCGCCTGGGAAACATGTTGCACAGCTAGCTTTAGCGAGTGTTGTACCGACTCAACGCCAATGCCACTACCGGAGGCAGCCTCAGCCACCGCGCGAAAAACCTGCGAGAGCACAGTGCCCGAATTACCGCGGGCGCCGCGCACTGCACCGGCAGCTAGGGCCGCGGTGACTGCGCGAACATCGGAAGCGTCAGCCTTTTGCGCTTCCTCATAGGCCGAACTCAACGTCGCGAGCATATTCGACCCGGTATCGGAATCCGGTACTGGGAAGACATTGAGACTGTTGATCTCATCGCGGCGGGATTGAAGCGCGTCAATCCCCCGGGCAACCCAGCCGACGATGGCGGCAGAACCAATCTGCAAAGACATGAATTCCTATTCTAGCGTCCAGTCGATAGGGGTAGCTCCCTGACGAATCAGCGACTCATTGGCCCGGCTGAACGGACGCGACCCGAAGAACCCACGGGATGCCGACAGCGGTGACGGGTGCGGCGAACAGATGCAGTCCACGCCGGGGAGCCAACGCTGCAAACTCTGCGCGTCGCGTCCCCACAGAATGGCCACGAGAGGCTGATCACGGGCGACCAATGCTTTGATGGCATGCTCCGTGATTGCCTCCCAGCCCTTACCGCGGTGCGAGGCAGCAGCACCCGGACGTACGGTCAACACACGGTTGAACAGAGCTACGCCCTGCCTACTCCACGGAGTGAGGTCACCGTTGGAGGGAGTCGGGAGCCCCAGGTCGGAGGAATACTCCTTAAAAATATTCGCCAACGACCGCGGTACCGGCTTCACATCCGGCTGGACCGAGAAGCTAAGCCCCATCGCATGCCCCGGGGTCGGGTACGGGTCCTGACCGATAATGAGCACCTTGACCTCATCGAATGGATAAGTAAAGGCGCGCAGCACATCGGTGCCCGCGGGCAGGTAACCGTAGCCGGCCGCGTTCTCCTCGCGCAGGAACTGCCCCATCCGGTGGATGTCATCGGCCACTGGCTCCAGCGCCTTCTGCCACCCTTCTTCGACCGGCAACGGATCCATGTCATGCAGCCTTTCTTCTCAAAACCTCTTCGAACTCTTAAAAGGAAACCCAACCGGCATCGCGGGCAGGAGGTTGGCCGTCGATAAGCACCGAATCGAACTTTTCCTTCGACACCGTGCCGATAGCGCGGAACCCCGTCGGAGGCTCCCCCGGCGTCGAACCGATCAGTGTGTGGTCCTCCCCGCCGGTGAGCACCCACTCCCACGGGTCGATGCCCAGGTATTCACCAGCGGCAATCTGCAACTCATCGGGCGCAATGGCACTGCTGTCAACTTCCAAAGTAACCCTGGAGGCCTGCGCAATAGCGCGGAGATCCACGACCAGTCCATCGGAATTGTCCGTCAGTGAACGCACACCTGTGGCTCGCGCCGTAGCACCCCTGCGATATTCAAATTCGGGCGTACAGTGTGCGGCCACCAGCTGCGCAAACTCGCTTGGAATTTTTGCCGGGCTTCCGCAGTGCTGCAGCAGCGCAAGGCCCGCAGCAGAGTAGCCGATGCGTCCCGACGCAATCACCGTATCCCCCGCGCGTGCTGCTGAGCGCAGCAGCGGCCGCCCAAGCCCACCGAGTTCGCCCATCGCACTGATGGAAATCACCAGAGAATCTCCGCTGACCATGTCACCACCGACGAGTTCCGCCGGACATTGCTTGCCTTCCTGCCACAATCCCTCGGCGATACCGGTGACCACACTCACCGGAGTATGCAACGGTGCTGAGATGGCGAAAAGCATGGCCGTTGGACGCGCACCCATCGATTCGATATCGGCGAAATTCTGTACTGCGGCCTTAGCTCCAACTTGCTGAGGTGTCGACCAGTCCAGGCGGAAGTGGCGCCCTTCCACCAACATGTCGGTGGAAGTGACAAAACGGGCGTTGGGGGTTGTCTGCGTCAAGACGGCGGCATCGTCGCCATTGCGTGCCGACGGGGCGATAGCCCGGATGGCCTCAATGACCCCAAACTCGCCAATATCGCCAATGGTCAATTCAGTCACAGTGTCGAGTCACATTCCTAATAGTCGATGGTTAACCGTTAATAGCGGAACCCGTCTCGGTATTGCCCCCAACCAATTGGAGTTGGTACCGGACAACGTAGAATCAGGCCCATGGTAGACGCACCCCCATCGGGAGAAACAGTTCAGTCCAAGGGTAGCCGGACACGCGCGGGCATCGCACTCGCTATCGCCATTATCGCTATCCTCGGCATTATTTTTGCCGCAAAGATTTACCAGGATAATCAGGCGACAAAGCCAGTCGCGATTTCCAATCCGGAGCTTCCCGCCAATGACTCGCCCGAGTGTGCGGAACTGCTCGACCGACTGCCAGATCGCGCCGCAGGTCTGGTTCGCGCCGACATTGCAGAGCCGGCTCCAGAAGGCGCCGCTGTGTACCGAAACTTGGAACAAGACCGCATCACGCTGCGCTGTGGCGCGAACGTACCTAGCCAGTACAACGAACTGGCTAAGACCGAAGAGGTCAAGGGCATTTCGTGGCTGCGCGTGGTCGACAGTACCGACGAGTCTTTGGCGACTTGGTTCACCGTCGGGCGCGAACCGGTTGTTGCGATTACCGCCGAAGGAAATGCAGAGGCGGAGGATGCCCTGAGTGACCTCGCCGAGGCGCTGCGCCCGGACTCCGAGTACAAGAACAAGCCGGAGCGCGGCGGCGTCCCACTGGTAGAACTGGCAGCTCCGGAAGCTGATAAGCGCTGCAGCGGCTTGGAGGCTGCCCTCCCCCGCGAGCTTGGCAACCGTCACCGTCTGAGCGCAGAGGAAATGCCGGCTGACATGCCGAAGGACATGGTCATTTGGGGCGGCACCCCAGCAGATCCGGTGGTGCTGCGCTGTGGTGTCGACGAGCCGGCTGGCTATAGCACCACCACGCAGCAGCTGACGCAGGTTGGCGACATTGTCTGGTTCAACGAACCAACGCTTTCCTCCGGTACCTCCGCCACCTGGTACGCCATGGGCCGGGAGCGCTTCGTCGCCGTTGAAATGCCGATGTCGGAGGCCAGCTCACTAATGCCGGTGCTCTCCTCGGTCATCGCGGACAACCTGGAGAACATCTCGCCGAGCGAAGAAAAGTAAGAACCAACTTCTATCGACGAGCTACCAGCGCCCGCTCAATCAGGGCGCTGAGCAGCTCCTCGTAGGCAACACCGGAAGCCGCAAACATCTGCGGGTACATCGAAATCGGGGTAAAGCCCGGCATGGTGTTGACCTCATTGATAATCGGGCCATTATCCGTGACAAAAAAGTCCACGCGAGTCAGCCCATCAGAGCCTAGTGCCCTGAACGCCCGACGAGCATCCGTGTCCAGTGCCTTCAAAACATCCTCCGGCAGCTCAGCCGGGATCTGCGCCGAGACGACATCATCCAAGTACTTGGTCTCAAAACCGTAGAAGCCCTCGTCGGAGTCCTCCGTGCCACGCAGCAGGGACGGGACAGAGACCTGAAGGCTGCCGTCAGCGCGCTGCAGCACGCCAATCTCCACCTCGGCGCCGTCTACACCGGCCTCTACAATGACCTTCCAGTCGTGCTCTCGGGCCAGCTCTACCGCCGCATCCAGATTCGCCCAATCATCCACGCGGGAAATGCCAATCGACGATCCACCACGGGCAGGTTTAACGAACACCGGCAGGCCAAGGGTCTCCTTGTCCTCGTCGGAAAGCGACTCGCCAACATGCAAAACAACCTGCTTGCCAATAGGAAGCCCCGCTGCCTGCAAGAGATTCTTCGTGCGTTCCTTATCCATTCCCGCAGCGGAAGCGAGCACGCCCGGGCCGACATAAGCAATGCCGGAAAGCTCAAAGAGCCCCTGAATCGTGCCGTCCTCGCCGTGCGGACCGTGGAGGACCGGGAAGATAACGTCGACGGTGTCGAAAACCTCGCCGGCGCGATCACCGGTGACGAAGCGGAATTCACCGCGGCGTGACGGCGAGGTGCTCAGCGCAACCTCCTCGCCCGGGATGACCTCCGGCATCGTACGCCCCTGTGTGCGCAGCGTATCCGTCTCACGCGTCCCGACGGTCCAGACACCATCCTTGGTAATACCAATGGGAACCACTCGGAAGCGGTCCTCATCCAGGTGATCCATAATTGCGCCGGCCGAGACACAGGAGACGCTGTGCTCAGGGCTTGCGCCACCGTAGATGACGGCGACGGAAATGCGATCTGCAGACGAGCTATTCGACGAAGTCATGGTGACTTAGTTTAGCCCCGACCTCGTTGAAGTGGTTACTCCGACTTGCGGCTTCGCCCCATCAGCTTGCGAATTGTCTCATCGACCTTCGCGCCTTCGTGGCAGACGGCGTAAACGGCCTCAGTAATTGGCATTTCCACGCCATTGCGACGAGCGAGGTCACGGACCGAGATTGAAGAAATCACACCCTCAGCCACCTGACCGCGCGTAGCGTGCTGCGCCTGCTCCATCGTGTCACCGCGACCGAGACGGTCACCGAAGGTGCGGTTACGCGACAGCGGCGAGGAACAAGTGGCCACCAAGTCACCGAGGCCCGCCAATCCCGCGAAAGTCTTATCTTCTGCACCAACCGCGTCGCCCAGACGCGTGATTTCCGCCAAGCCACGGGTGATAATGGTTGCCAGCGTGTTCTCACCCAATCCTTGACCAGCG
Source organism: Corynebacterium sp. HMSC14B06 (assembly GCF_001807075.1). Taxonomy (NCBI): domain Bacteria; kingdom Bacillati; phylum Actinomycetota; class Actinomycetes; order Mycobacteriales; family Corynebacteriaceae; genus Corynebacterium; species Corynebacterium sp. HMSC14B06. The sequence continues at coordinate 71,864 of NZ_KV787362.1, forward strand.
GCCATACCGCAGGCCAACGCAATGACGTTCTTGCAGGCACCGCCGATTTCGCAGCCGATCACATCGGTGTTGGTGTACGGGCGGAAGTAATTAGTGGCAACTGCCGCCTGAATCATCTTGGCGTTGTTCTCATCGGCGCAAGCAATCACCGTTGCCGCTGGCTGCTCCATCGCAACCTCGCGGGCGAGGTTCGGGCCGGACAGCACCGCAATACGCTCTGCTGGCAGGTCTGTGACCTCCGCAATGACCTCACTCATGCGCAGATGTGTCTCGCGCTCCACACCCTTAGCAAGGCTGAGCAGAATCGTCTCCGGCCCGATGAAGTCCTTCCAGACCTTGAGGTTGTCACGCAAAGTCTGCGAGGGCACGCCCAGCACCACCACATCCGCGCCCTTCAGCGCGGCCTCTGCATCCGAGGTGGCTTCGATGTTGCGCGGCAGCCCCAGACCAGGCAGGTAGTCGTGGTTTTCGCGGCTGATCTGAATACGCTGTGCCTGCTCCGCACGTCGCGACCACAGCCGTACAGGATTGCCCGCATCAGCAAAAACCTTGGCGAGCGTCGTGCCCCACGAGCCCGCACCCATCACTGAAACTTGCACCATCGCCGCGACCTTCCTCCGTTAGCCTCTAATCTCCAACAAGTCTAGCGAGACGTTCTCACACTGCGATACTAAACTAGGTCGGCGACAAAGGATTGAAAGGGAATTCACGATGATGCACGAAGAGGACAAGGACCTCAAGGGCGATACCTCCGTGACCGGTCGCCTGCGCCAGATTCCGACGAAGCCAGGTCAGGATGTCACCAAGCCGACCTTCGCGGCCGGCGCGGTTCTATGGCGCGGCGATGTCCATAACCCTGAAATCTGCGTGATTCACCGTCCTTCCTACGACGACTGGTCGCTGCCGAAAGGCAAGCTCGACGCCGGCGAGAACCTCATTGCCACCGCCGTCCGCGAAATCTGGGAAGAGACCGGCTACCGCGTCCGTCTGGGCAAGCTCGTCGGCAACGTCTCTTACCCTGTCGCCGGACGAACGAAGCTGGTCTGGTACTGGACCGCTGAGGTTCTAGACGGCGAATTCGAACAGAACTCCGAGGTCAACGAGCTTCGTTGGGTCTCCTGGGACGAAGCCGAGGAGCTGCTGTCCTACGACCTCGACCGCGACGTGCTGGTCAAGGCCCGCAAGCGCATGAACAAGGAACCGGACACCCGTCTCATTCTGGTTCGCCATGGGCGTGCGCACCGTCGCACCAACTGGAACGGCAATGATGCACTGCGGCCACTGGATAAGAAGGGACGTCGTCAAGCGGAACTGCTCGTCTCTGCCCTGGAAGGCTTCCGCCCCGAGCGGATCTACTCCGCCGAGCCCGTGCGTTGCCAGGACACCGTCGCGCCACTCGCCGCAGAGCTGGGAATGCAGGTCACAGTCGACGAACGGCTTGGCGACGAGCACTGGATTGCCAACCAGGTTGAGTCCAAGAAGGCATTCGAAGACATTGTCGCGCTAGGCGGAGTCAGCGTCATCTGCTCTCAGGGCATCACCATCCCAGACCTGCTTGCCGCCTGGTCCGCTGAGGGCACCCTGCCCTTCGACGAGGAAATCCTGTGCAAGAAGGGCTCTGCCTGGGTGCTGGGCTTCAACGACGGTGTGATGACCACGGCTGATTACTACGCCTCGGCGCTGCCGGTGAAGTAGTTTGTGAGGATTTTGACCTACAGCGTCTTAGGCTTGTGGGCCGGACGACTCTCCTCGTAGGCCACAATGTCCGCTTCGTTGCGCAGGGTCAGGGAGACGTCGTCAAGCCCTTCCATCAGACGCCAGCGGGTGTAGTCGTCGACCTCGAACGGGAAGACCTGCTCACCGGCCTCGACGGTGCGGGTCTCCAGGTTGACGGTGAGCTCCATGCCAGGGTTAGCCTCCAGCAGCTTCCACAGCAGCTCGACATCGGACTGCTGCATCTGTGCGGCGAGCAGCCCCGCCTTGCCGGCATTGCCACGGAAGATATCGGCGAAGCGGGAGGAGATGACGACGCGGAAACCGTAGTCCATCAGGGCCCACACGGCGTGCTCGCGGGAAGAACCGGTACCGAAGTCCGGCCCTGCTACGAGGACGGAGCCCTTTGCGTATTCCGGACGGTTGAGCACGAAGTCGGACTCGTTGTTGCGCCAGTTGCTGAACAGGCCATCCTCGAATCCGGTGCGGGTGACGCGCTTTAGGTAGACAGCCGGGATGATCTGGTCAGTGTCGACGTTGGATCGCTGCAGGGGAACGCCGACGCCGGTGTGAGTATCAAACTTTTCCATAGTGAAAGGTCCTTAGAAGTTCTGCTTGGGTCTGTTGTACAAAGATCGGCAGTGAGAGTCAGTTAGAGATCAGCCGGTGCTGCGAAGTGACCGGCGACGGCAGTGGCTGCGGCGACAGCCGGGCTGACCAGGTGGGTACGACCACCCTTGCCCTGACGGCCCTCGAAGTTGCGGTTGGAGGTCGAAGCGCAACGCTGGCCCGGGGTCAGCTGATCCGGGTTCATGCCCAGGCACATGGAGCAGCCCGGCATACGCCATTCGGCGCCTGCCTCTTCGAAGATCTTGCCCAGTCCCTCTTCCTCAGCCTGCGCACGGACCTTTGCGGAGCCCGGCACGATGAGCATCTGGACGCCGTCGGCAACCTTGCGGTCCTTCAGCACGTCGGCGACGGCGCGCATGTCCTCGATGCGGCCGTTGGTGCAGGAACCTACGAAGACCACGTCGACCTTGACGTCGCGCATCGGGGTGCCCGGCTTCAGATCCATGTACTCCAGTGCGCGTTCGGCCGCGATGCGGTCGGAGTCCTCAGCGATGAACTCCGGATCTGGCACGGTCTCCCCCAGCGGCACGCCCTGGCCAGGGTTAGTACCCCAGGTAACGAATGGAGTCAGCGCGGAACCGTCGATTTCAACGACCTTGTCGAACTTCGCGTCCTCGTCAGTAACCAGGGACTTCCAGTATTCGACTGCCTCGTCCCACTGCTCGCCCTGCGGCGCGTGCGGGCGGTCCTTCAGGTATTCGAAGGTGGTCTCGTCCGGAGCAATCATGCCGGCACGGGCACCGGCTTCGATGGACATGTTGCAAATGGTCATGCGGGCTTCCATCGACAGCTTCTCGATGGCCTCGCCGCGGTACTCAATAACGTGGCCCTGACCACCGCCGGTGCCAATCTTGGCGATAATCGCCAGAATCAAATCCTTGGCGGTAACACCATCCTGCAGTTCGCCGGTGACGTTGACCGCCATGGTCTTGAAAGGCTTCAGCGGCAGGGTCTGGGTAGCCAGAACGTGCTCAACCTCCGAGGTACCGATACCGAAGGCCATAGCACCGAAAGCACCGTGGGTTGCGGTATGCGAGTCACCACAGACGACGGTGGTGCCCGGCTGAGTCAGGCCCAGCTGTGGGCCGACGACGTGCACGATACCCTGTTCGCGGTCGCCCATCGGATGCAGGCGGATACCGAACTCCTCGGCGTTCTTGCGCAGTGTGGCAATCTGGGTACGAGAGGTCGGCTCCTCAATCAGATTGATTTTGCCGCCGGCGACAGTGGTCGGAACGTTGTGGTCCTCGGTTGCGATGGTCAAATCCGGGCGGCGTACCTTGCGCCCTGCCAGACGGAGGCCATCAAAAGCCTGCGGCGAGGTAACCTCGTGGACGAGGTGCAGATCGATATAAATCAGATCTGGTTCGCCGTTGTCGCCTTGCTTGACTACGTGGTCATGCCAGACTTTCTCGGCCAGAGTCTTCGGGCTGGTGTCCGTGGTGCGCATAGTGGGTGAGCCGCCTTCCGGATATATCTCTTTTATCTCAAGGAATGAGATGTTAATATCATGGCATGGGACAGATTAGCACATCCGAGACGCCAGCTCTAAGTGGCATTAAGGTTCTCGACCGTTCGGTACTCATTCTCAAGTCTGTTGCAGAAACTCCACGCACCCTCGCCGAGCTCTGTGACGACACCGGCCTGCCCCGCGCCACCGCCCATCGGCTGGCCACGGCGTTGGAAGTACACCGCCTTGTCACCCGCCCTCCGGACGGCCGCTGGACGACGGGCCCCGGCCTCACCGAGATCACGCCTGTCACAACCGACCTGCTTGCCGACGCCGCAGCGCACATCCTGCCGAAGCTAGTAGAGGTAACCGGAGAGTCCGTGCAGCTCTACCGTCTCACCGGCGATACCCGCACCTGTATTGCCTCCATGGAGCCCGCCACCGGACTGCGCAACACCGTGCCAGTTGGCTCTCGCATGCCGCTAACCGCCGGCTCCGCCGCACGTGTTCTCCTGGCCTTTGGCCCGGCCAACCTCGCTGAGCGAATGCTTCCCGACGCCGACTTCAACCAACAGGACCTCGACGACTGCCGACGTCTCGGCTGGTCCGAGTCCATGGGTGAGCGCGACCCCGCACTTGCCTCCGTCTCCGCCCCGGTTTTCGACAGCAACCAGCGCATGATTGCAGTCCTATCCGTCTCCGGCCCCGTGGAGCGCATGACTCCGTCGCCCTACGAATGCTGGGGCGCAAAGGTTCTCGGCGCCGCTGAAGAGATGAGCTCCCGACTGTAATGCCCGCTTACCGTCACCTTGTCCTTCTTCTGTCCATGTTCGCGGCGGTCGGTTCGTCCGTCGTTCACATGGGTGTGCCTTTTCTCATCCCATCCCTACAGGAAAACGGCTTAAGCCTCTCCGCCGCCGGCCTCGTCGCAGCAATGCCGGCGGCCGGTATTGTCTTCACGCTCATCGCCTGGGGCTGGTTTGTCGACCGCTATGGCGAACGCGCAGCTCTGTTCGCCGGCCTGACCTCTACTGCCTTAACGACGGGGCTTGCGGCGCTAGCTTCGTCGTCAAGCCCGGCTCTGCTCGGGGCCACGCTCTTTCTCGCCGGGTGTGCGGCGGCGAGCGTGAATTCGGCATCCGGCCGCGTGGTGTCGGGCTGGTACCCACCGCATCAGCGCGGCACTGCGATGGGCATTCGCCAAATGGCTCAGCCCCTCGGCGCTGCACTATCAGCGGTAACCCTGCACCCTCTCGCGCAGAATTACAGCATCGGAGTCGCACTCGCGATGCCCGCAATCCTGTGCGCCGTGCTGGCGTTGCTTGTACTGATAGGCGTGAAGAATCCCCCTCGCCCTGATGCCTCGAACCCCACCGTCACGGCCAGCCCCTACCGGGACGGCAAGTACCTCGTGCGCATCCACATCGCCTCGGCGCTGCTGTCCTGGCCGCAGTCGATGATGGGTGCCTACATTCTGGTGTGGTTGCTGTCTGTGGGGTACTCCGATGGCACGGCGGGCACAATTGTGATGGTCTCGCAGCTGCTCGGTGCCGGATCGCGAGCACTGATGGGTGTGGTCTCTGACCGAGTGCGATCTCGCATCCGCCCCTACCGCTGGGTCTCGGGTGCGACCTTTGTTTTGGCTGTCGCAATGATGATTGCCAGCTGGGCTGATTGGCGCACGCTTGGAACTTTGCTGGTCTGCGCACTGGCCGTTGCTGTGGTCAGCCCGAATGGACTCGCCTTCACCGCAGTTGCTGAATACGCAGGCCCCTTCTGGTCCGGACGCGCTATGGGTACGCAGAACACGTTCCAGAACATTATCTACGCTGCAACGCCTCCGGTTTCGGGTGCGATTGTGGCCGCTGCGGGCTTCCCCGCGCTGTTTGCCGTCACGGCTCTGTTCCCCGCCGCCGCGCTGGGTATTGCGCCACGAGAAGACCAGAACCGCAACGGGCGGGTGCGGGTCGAGCTTGACTAGCTAGCTCCGCGCCCACCAAACAAATCGAGCCACGCACGCGCACCAGTGCACAGCCAGCAAACACAGCAGCCCAGCGCTGGCCACGTATAGCCACTGCACGCCGGTAATGTCACCCAGGCTGTGCGTACCAAGACTCAGAGTGCCCACGGGGAAGGTTGCACCCCACCAACCAGGGCTGTATCCGGCCCAACTGATTACGGCGCGGGTGAATCGTCGTAAAGCGATGGCGGCGAGGAAGACACCGACAATGAGCACAGCGGTGCCGTAAGCGACAGCGGAGGTTCGGTTGAAAAGCAGCTGCGCAGCGGCCGTGGACTGACCGACCAGCCCGAGCGGAATCCAGGCAGTACCGGCGATGGAATCGGGGATGCGCATGGCGCCAGAGAACAGCGCGACGTAGCAGCGTACGAAAACCGGCAGAACCGTAATCAGCGCCATCCAAAAGAGTATTTGTGCGCAGACGTGATAGAACGTGCCGTAGTCAACGCTCAGCTGTGCGCCACTTGTCGCCGCCACCATCGGGGCGACTAGCGCGAGGCCCCACTGAAAAGTTGGTTCGCCTTCGAATCCTCGCAGTTGGCGAAGGCTGACGTAGATTGCCAGCGGCGCACCGATCCACCAGGACATCAGCTGCCACGATGAGTTACTAGCTAGCGCAGTCGCAGCACTACCGAGAGCCATGATGCCCATCGCGAACATGCCCCACGGCGCCTGCAACTTCGAGTGAAAAGCCGGGTTTCGAAATCGCAACCAACCGACCACTATGAAACCGAGAATGCCAACTGCCACGACGAGAAGCAGTTCCGGAACCACCGGCACGTCATGAATGTGCGCAAGCGTGGCGAAGATGGAGGTGCCCATCAGCGATCCTGCCCACGCAGGCCCGGCGGGCGCAAGCACATCACTGCGAGGAGAGTTGGTCATGCCCATACCGTATTTGTTCTTGCTGCAGTCACCGCTATCACGAAACTCTGTGAGGGGTACCATTGATGCATGTACCCCTCCGCTGTGGCCGAACTCGAAGCACTTTTCACCGTCGCCCGTGCGGGGTCGATCTCGAAGGCCGCGCGTGAGCTCGGCACCAACCAGCAGACCATGTCCGCACGCATCGCACGGGCGGAAAGAGCGCTGGGAATCACAGTCTTCGAACGCTCCCCTTACGGCGTCTCCCCTACAGAAAAAGGGCAAGTGCTTATCGACGCTCTCCCAGACCTCCTCGCCGCCTGCCACAAGTTTTCGGGCATTGCCGCCAGCTTGCGTTCCGACAATGTTCCCCGCCACCTCACCCTTGCGGTGTCCAACACTGTCGCTGAGCTCTACTACCCCGGCTGGGCCGCAGAGTTCCACCGGCAACATCCCGCAGTCAAACTTTCGATGGTGCAGGCAAACTCCCGTGAGGTGCGGCAACTAGTAGCCGACAGTGCGGTGGACTTCGGCCTGGTAGAGGGCGAGGCTGGTCGGCACGACCTCGAAGAACGAATCATCGGCACCGACGAACTGGTCCTCGCCGTGCCGACTGGGCATTTGTGGGCTGAGCGGGCCGAGATATCCGCCGAGGAACTGCGCGCGACGCCACTCGTTATTCGCGAACCGGGTTCCGGTAGCCGACAGGTGGTGGAAGATGCACTGGGCACTCTCACCGAACCCGCCGGAGAATTTGGCTCCCTTTCAGCACAGCGCGCTGGAATGATTGCGCTGGCAGCGCCAACAATCATCGCCCGCGGCGCAATTCGCGATCAGGTAACGCTCGGGCGCATCGTCATCGTCCCCACCGACACCGTTTTTACTCGCAACCTCAGCGTGGTTATGCGTCGTGGCAGTAAAGCTAGTGGGGACATTTCGGAATTTATCCGCATTGCTAGTCCTATACTTAGCAAGCATGAGCAATTCGAATGATGAACTCTTTTCCTCCGACCGCTACGATGCCGGTATCCAAATCCGCCGCGAGGTAATGGGCGACGAATTCGTCGATGCCGCCCTCTCCCGCAATGCTGGCTCCGACGGAGAGACCCTGCAGAAGCACATCACCGCCACAGTCTGGGGTTCTGTCTGGAGCCGCGAAGGGCTGGCCAAGCGCGATCGCTCTCTGCTCAACATTGGAATGCTCGTCGCTCTGCGAGCCACCGAGGAACTGCGCGGCCACATCAAGGGCGCCCTCGCCAACGGTCTGACCCGCACCGAGATCACCGAAGCCATCGTCCACGCTTCCGGTTACTGCGGCGCACCGGCCGCACTGTCCGCGATGAAGGTCGCGCAGGAAGTGCTCGTTGCTGAGCTCGGCCCGCTTGACGACGACGATCAGTAGGCAGCCCATGGGCTCTCAGGCTCTGGTCTCCGCGTTAGTACATCAGTGATGCGGCGCAGCAGCCACGACAGTGGCAGGGCGATGGCAGTGGTGACAATTGCCACTGCCAACATCGAACCCTGGAAGGTCTGATAACCCATCAAGCTCATTACCCAGTCCATGACCAACACGTGAACGAGGAAGAACTCGTAAGAGACTTCTCCCAACCAAATCATGGCTGGATGACGAAGCCACCTTACCTCCGTACCCAGCGCAATCGGAGCCACGAATGCGCCGGCAGACAGACCATACAGCGTGGTCTTCCACAACGCCTGGTCGACATCATCCGGCACCAAGGTTGCTGGCCCCACGTGAGTGGTTGTGGATAGGAAAAACAGGACTAGCGCTATCAGCCAGCTGGCCGCCAAATTGACGCGCCAGCCAACTTTTCGCCCGTAAGCCAGCAGCATTCCGATGGCGAACCAGTCGAAATACGCCATCTGCCACAGCCGTGCCACTACCGGCAGCAGCCCTTCCTGATGCGACAGCACAGTCCAGACCGGGCCAATAAGGCCAAAACCAATAATGATGGCCAACGTTGGACCAGGCCGCAGCCGCCCCTTTGTGATCGTCCAGATGCCAAGCCCCACCAGCGGCAATACCAAGTAGAAGCCGACTTCCACCACCATCGACCACATCTGCGGCAAGCCCGGGTGAATCCAGCCGAATTGGAGCGTCTGGGTAAACGACATCGTGCGCAACCAGCCCTGTAGCCCTCCACCAGATGGTGGTGGCTCGTCTGCAGTGTGAATCAGAAAGGCCGCAGTGACCACAATCCAGTAGGCCGGCAGGACTCTCTTCGCACGGCTGGTGAAATACTTCCGCAAGTCCGGTCGGTTCGCGGGGACGTCGTCAGGCGAACCGAGCCAGCGCCCTGTGAGCAGAACCGCACTGAGCACGAAGAAGATGGTGACGCCAATTTCGAATCGACCGTTGAGGCGCCCCCACCAATCGCCGGTGTAATTGCCCGTCCAAAACGCGGCATGCGTGAGCAGGACGCCGAACGCGCCGATGGCTCGGATGCTGGTCAGCTCCGGAACGTAGGTGGACTTGGCCGAATTCATGCCAATATTTTAGGAGCGCAAAGTACTTCCCCGTGTTATTTCGGCAAAAGTGGAATCTACATAATTTCTTCTACATATTCTCGACGGTGCTCAAAATGTACTGAGCAGATTCACGCAACCGCTCCAGCTCCCAGCTGTTTAGCTGTGGCGGCATACGGCGAATGATTCCACCTCGGCCGATCACCGCTGGCATCGACAGCGAGACATCCGTCAACCCGTATTCACCATCCAAGCGTGTACACACCGGGTGGACGCTGTTTTGATCCAGCATCACCGCGCGGGCAATTTCCAAAGCGGAGCGTGCAACACCGGCATTAGTCCAGCCCTTGGCATTGAGAACATCGTAAGCTGCCCCGACTACGGCATCTTGAATTTCTTGCGGTGAAGGCAACTGCGTGCCATGCCATTTTTCCAGTTCTGTCCACCTCACACCTTGCACGTTCAGCGTGGACAAAATTGGGACGGCCGTAAGCCCGTGCTCACCCATCATGTAGCCAGTAACTGACTTCGGGTCGATACCGAGCTGTTTGGCAACTACCCAGCGCAGTCGGGCCGAATCTAGCATCGTGCCGGTGCCAAAGAGCTTTTCCGCGGGGTAATCGAACTCGGTATGAGCCAAGTGCACCACTGCATCGAGCGGATTAGTAATAAAGAGGACAATCGCATCGCGCGTATGCTTCACGATTCCCGGCATGACATCGCGAACCACTTCCCCGCTGAGCTTGGCTAACCCGGCACGGTCCGGACGGGAATCCGGGTCGTCCGGATCAGGGAGAATGGACGCACCAGCAGCGACGATAATCATATCCGCGTCGGTGCAATCGCTGTAGTCGCCAGCATGCACATTGACATAGTCCGTGCCGGGAACACCAGTGGACTGGGATTGGTCCAGAGCCTCGCCATGCGCGACGCCTGGTGCCGTGTCAATCGTGGCAATCTCAGCGAACAGCCCGGATTCCATGGCATATGTCAGGACATACGAACCGACGTGACCGAGACCAATACAAACGAGTTTTGAATGTTTCATAGTTTCGATACTAGGACTGTGGAAATCCCGTGCCGCGGTGGAGGGG
>NZ_KV787362.1:82138-227903 GCF_001807075.1 Corynebacterium sp. HMSC14B06
GAGCAGCAAGACAAAAGCCTCCACTCGATTACGAGTGAAGGCTCTTGTCTCTATATATCTTTGTACCCCGTACGGGATTTGAACCCGTGTTACCGCCGTGAGAGGGCGGCGTCCTAGGCCGCTAGACGAACGGGGCTTAGAACTTTCATCCGCGCGCTGCGGACTTGTTAAACAATACACTAGACGTGGATAGTAACTGCAAATCGCCCGGTCAAGGCGCTAAATTCCAAGTGCTTCCACATTTTTTGCCAGTGCGTTTTTAAGCTCCGCTTCATCCATTTTTCGCAGAGCCGCAACCTCGGCGACAGTGTCCCGCAAGGCCGCGACGACCTCGGCAGAGACCGCCTCCGCCGCGTAGCCGCTTCCAGGCTCGTGCGGAAGGTCAGTTTCCAGCAAAAGCCTATCGACGGGCACCTGCGACACATAGGCCCGTCCGCGTTTGGTCCGCAACATGAGCGGATTGACGGAGATATAGCCACCGGCTCGGATAAGCCTGGTCAGCTCATCGCTGGTGCCACCGAAACGGTGAAAGATGGGCACGAGATTCTGACCGAGCCCTACCCCTTTGTCGGAGTCCAAGCGTGGTTCCAGCAGATCAAGCACTGTATCGGCGCTGCGGACTGTGTGAATGGACAGGATATGCGACTGGCTCGAAGCTTGGACAGCATCGAGGATGCCGGTGAAGACGTGGATTTGGGTCTCGGCGGGAACGTCGTCAAGCCTGCGGGGCGCGAAGTCCAAGCCAATCTCACCGACGAAACGGGTGCGTGGAAGGGCCTCGCGAAATATCTCAAGCTCGCGCTCGTAGTTGCCGTCGATATACCACGGGTGATAGCCGACTGCGGCCATGGGGAGATTTTCGCGCTCTAGCTCGACAAATCCGGAGGGGCGGACTGTCTGCGCGATGATCTCCACGCCTTCCTGCGCAATATCGGCTTTGAAGCACTCGCGCGAAGCCGGTGGCAGGAAATCGTAGTGAAAGTGGGTATCGATGAGCCGCATCATTTTTCCGTTGGTGGCTGGTTTTCGTCGGCCGGACCGCCGATGCGCGGGGCCAGCGGGGTTTCCTCGAACCCGAGCAGACGGCGAATGACCTTTCCGGCCAGCATTTGCCCCATGATTGGCGGGATGTAGCTCATGGTACCGAGGGTTTCCGCCTTGGTACCGCTGCCCTTGTCCGCAATTCTCACTGGCTCTTCGGATGAGTACAGCACCTCAAGACCGCGAATGCGTCGGCGGATACACACCTGACGGACGACCTTCGCCAGCGGACAGACCTTAGTCTTATTGATCTTCGAGAAAGTCAGCCGAGCTGGGTCGAGCTTATTTCCGCCGCCCATAGCGGAAATGAGGTGGACACGATTTTCCGCGCACCACTGCGCGATCTCAATCTTGCCGGTGACATCGTCGATAGCGTCGATGATGTAATCCGGACGCGGGAACTGCTCGAAGGTCTCCGCCAGGTTTTCGCGTGTGAGAAAAATCTGGCGGGCATAGGTCGTACAATCCGGGTTGATATCGGCAACCATCGCCTCCATGACCTCGGCTTTGACCCGGCCAATCGTGGAGACAAAAGCCAGCGCCTGACGGTTGAGATTGCTCGGCTCCACGACATCACCGTCGATCAAGATGAGGTTGCCCACGCCGCCTCGGGCGAGAGCTTCGGCACAACTCGACCCCACGCCTCCGAGTCCGACAACCATGACGGTAGATTCAGCCAACGTTTCTAGCCCCTCCTCCCCTAGGAGAAGCTTCAGTCGTGCGAAACGTTCACTGGTCATAGTCGCCCCTGGTCATAGTCGCCTCGATGCTTAAAAAACAAAAACTCCCCAGCCGACTGACTGGGGAGTAACTTTGTACCCCGTACGGGATTTGAACCCGTGTTACCGCCGTGAGAGGGCGGCGTCCTAGGCCGCTAGACGAACGGGGCTTAGAACTTAATCCAACTCAACTGAGTGAGCGAATTCCGCTGGCCTACCAGGACTCGAACCTAGAATGACGGTACCAGAAACCGTAGTGTTGCCAATTACACCATAGGCCAATAAAGACTGGCGCTTTCACGCTATCTTTGTACCCCGTACGGGATTTGAACCCGTGTTACCGCCGTGAGAGGGCGGCGTCCTAGGCCGCTAGACGAACGGGGCTTAGAACTTTGCAGTTAGTGAATACATTCAACAATGAACTTCTTCACTGCTGGCCTACCAGGACTCGAACCTAGAATGACGGTACCAGAAACCGTAGTGTTGCCAATTACACCATAGGCCATCGCTGCTGAACGCAACGAGGAATAATATAGCCAATTCGCGCTAACAAGAGCAAATCACCTGGTCAAAGGCTCGTTTAAATTCGCGAGTTCCCCACAGCCCACCTCAGCAGTGCGCATAACTAATGCATAACTAATGCAGTGCATATAACTAACGCAGTCCCAGATCGAAAGCCCATTCGATCGCAGCTCAAAGCTGATCCGCCCTTCAGGAGACACTTCGTGGTGAAGCGGCTGGTAAACAGCCGACACACACCAAAAAACCAGACCTGAAAGGCAGGCACCATGACTTCCCCAACAACGACGGCAACAACCGCCCCCATCACGCTCGAGCTGGAGTTCTCCGACATCACGGAGCAAATGAACGGCACCATCGGTCGCGTCATCGGCACTGTCACTATCCGTCAGTTTGCAAAAATCATCTCGGCCCTCAACCTCGACGCCAACCCACGCGTGTCCCGCACCGGCCGCATCACCGATGCCATCATGGAAACCATCGACACCACGCCGGAGCTCTTCGCCTACAAGTCCAAGGGTGTGCTCCTGGCCTCCACTCAGTTCACCAGTGAAGACAATCTCTACCGCTTCACCTTCAGCAACCGTCGCATCGAAGGCATCCTCGACGGCGGTCACAACTCGCTGGCTATCGCACTATTCGTTCTGGGCAAGCTCACTCCACCACCTAGCCGCAAAATCAAGACGTGGTCCGAAATGAAGGAGGTCTGGTCGGAGCGTACGGAAGAAATTGAGGAATTGCTTGCCGACGAAAGCCTCACCGAGCTCGATGCCCGTGTTCCGGTAGAGGTACTCGTGCCCGGTGCTCGGGACGAGGACACTGTGCAGGACTTCTCCGATGCACTGCTCGATATCTGTGCCGCCCGCAACAACAATGCGGAGCTCAAGGCGGAAGCAAAGCTCAATCGCGCAGGCTACTTTGACGATCTGAAGCATGCTCTGCCTCAGGGAATTAGCGACAACGTGCAGTGGCGCACCAACGATACTGGTCGACTAAAGGTGGGCGATGTCATCGCTATGGCGTGGATTCCGCTGTCTTGTATTGACCTGCCGAAGGATGCCGACGGGAAGCAGATTGAAGCACCGACCCCCACCAGCCTCTACTCCGGCAAGGCCAAGCTGCTTGACCGCTTCGAGGATGTCATGAGCTCACCGGAGGTCACTAAGCCCAGCACTGAAAGCATCAATGAGCGCACCGAAGAGGTCGTTCTCTACAACGAGAAGGTCCGCAGCGCATTGAACCTCACGCGTGACTTCATCGATATTTTCGAGCGCATCAACGCAGAGCTACCCGATCTCTACAACAAAAGCGGCGGTAAATTCGGCGGCATTGATGCTGTTGACAAGGCCAATAAGAAGAATCCGCGGACTGGCAAGACTCCACAGAAGTACTCGAAGTTCTACCGCCAGCCCATCGGCTACGCGATTCCAGACGGGTTCATCTACCCGCTCGTGTACGCCTTTGCCGCACCGCTCAAGCAAAACGAGGACGGCACGGTCCACTGGGGAACCGACTGGCACGAGTTCTTCAACAACCACATGGGGTCGCTGGTCAAGGATTACCGCGAAACCTCCATGAATATGCTGAACCGCGACCCGCAGAAGGTGGGCAAGGAAGCGGGCTCTTACACGAACCTGCTTCGCTCAGCCCAGCTCGCGCTCTTTACTGAGCAGCAGTAACAGGAGTGACCTCGAGCGCCTTGCGCAGTCGGCCCAGGCTGCGGCTGCGACCAAGCAGCTCCATGGACTCGAACAGCGGCGGCGATACCTGAGCGCCAGTCACGGCCACGCGCACCGGGCCAAAAGCCTTGCGTGGCTTCAGCTCCAGGTCCTCGATGAGGGCCTTCTGAAGTGCAGCTTCAAGCTTCTCGGTGACGAAGTCCTCTTCGCTGAGCGGCTCCACAGCTGCAATGGTGGCCTCCAGGACAGCGACGGCGTCTTCCTTGAAGTTACGGCGTGCCGAGCGCTCATCGAAGGTGAACTCGTCCTCTTCCACAACTAGGAACTTCGAGAGGTCCCAGGCGTCGGAAAGCGTCTTCACACGGGTCTGCAGCAGCGTTGCCAGGAAAGCGAACTTATCCGCCGGGTAGTCGGCCGGGAAGTCAAAGTGGCTTTCCAGGTACGTGCGCAGACGCTGCTCGAAGTCGTTCGGATCGAGCATGCGGATGTGGTCCGCGTTGATAGCGTCGGCCTTCTTCTGATCGAAGCGAGCCGGGTTGGACAGCACATCGTGGATATCGAAGGCCTTGACCATCTCGTCCATCGTGAAGATGTCCTGGTCGCCGTCCATAGACCACCCCAGCAGTGCCAGGTAGTTCAGCAGACCCTCGCGGATGAAACCGTTATCGCGGTGGATGAAGAGATTGGACTGCGGGTCACGCTTGGACAGCTTCTTATTACCCTCGCCCATAACGAACGGCAGGTGACCGAACTCCGGGGTGAACTTGGCGACACCGATGCGCTTCAGCGACTCGTAGAGAGCGATCTGGCGCGGGGTCGATGGCAGCAGGTCCTCACCACGCAGGACGTGAGTGATCTCCATCAGGGCGTCATCGACCGGGTTAACCAGGGTGTAGAGCGGTTCACCGTTGGAGCGAGCAATGACGAAGTCCGGAACCAGGCCGGCCTTGAACTCGATACGACCGCGCACGAGGTCCTCGAAGACAATGTCCTCGTCCGGCATGCGCAGGCGAATCACCGGCTTACGGCCCTCTGCGCGGAAGGCTTCCTTCTGCTCCTCGGTGAGGTTGCGGTCATAGTTGTCGTAGCCCAGCTTCGGGTCACGACCGGCAGCCTTGTGGCGCTCCTCAACCTCTTCAGCGGTGGAAAAGGCCTCGTAGGCTTCACCGGCGTCGATGAGGCGCTGCAATACATCGGCGTAGATGTCCTTGCGCTGCGACTGGCGGTACGGGCCGTGCGGACCGCCGACATCGATGCCCTCGTCCCAGTCAATACCGAGCCAATTCAGGGCCTCGATGATTGCCTGATAGGACTCTTCGGAGTCGCGAGCGGCATCGGTATCTTCGATGCGGAAGACCAGCTTGCCACCAGTGTGACGGGCATATGCCCAGTTGAACAGGGCAGTGCGGATGAGGCCAACGTGCGGGGTACCGGTTGGCGACGGGCAAAAGCGTACGCGAACATCTGACATGCTTTCCCACGATACCCGCCCTCCCACCTGCAGGCATGCATAGGGTTTGCATAGGGTTACAGAGCCCACTCCCCGGCCACTTCGCCGGCGTATCCGGCGGCGCGCAGCCGCTCAACCCAGCTGCGCAGTGGTGCCTCACCGGTGCCCGGCGCGCCGCGGCCTGGGAAATCGGCAATCTGGACGTGCGCCGGCAGGCTCACTCTTCCGGTCTCCACATCAGCGAGCCAAGCATCCACGTCGACGCCATTAGCTGCAAAATGGTAAAAGTCCGCGAGCACACCAGCACCAGTCTGTTGCGCTAGCTCGTCGGCTTGCCAGGGATCTGTAATGGGATAATCGCTCATCCCGGACAGTGGCTCAATCAATGCGCGAACCCCGCTGAGCTCCAGCTGGGCAGTAATCTCAGTCAGTCTTTGCACCTGCAAGTTCGTTAGCTCCCCCGAGCGCCCCAGCAGCACGTTCGAGCATTTCAGCCCAGTGGCCCGCGCAATCTGGCTCACTGCCTCCAGATGCCCCGCGGGCAGCCCATCCGTATCGAGCACTCCTCGCTGCCCCGCTGCCATGTCCCCTCCCCACAGATTCATGGCATAAAGACCGAGGCTGTCGTCAAAGAGGTCACAAAAAGCGGAAACCTCATCGGGTGCGGGCACTGCGAGGTCAAAAGGCCACCAGAATTCCACGGCCGCGTAGCCGTCGTCACGCGCGGCGTTGACGGCGTCGTGCGGGGACATGTGTGCGTAGACCGTAGAACAGTTAATAATAGTGCTCATGACCAAAACGGTAGTAGTAACTGGTGGCGGCGCGGGCATTGGTCGCGAAATTGCTCTGGCTTTCGCCTCCGATGGCTGGCACGTGCATATCTGCGGCAGGCGTATCGACGCGCTCGAGGCCGTTGCCGCCGAAGCGGACAACATCACCTTCTCCAGGTGTGACATCACCGACCCCGAGCAGGTCCGTGCGATGTTTGAGGACGCGCAGATGACTACGGGAACCATTGATGTTGCGGTGCTCAATGCGGGGCTGCCCGGCACGCCCGCAGAGTTCGGAGAGACCGACATTGAGGACTTCCGGGCGGTCATCGATACGAATGTGGTCGGCTCGTACCTATGCGCACGCGAGGCGTTCGCGCGGATGAAAGCGGGGCGTGATGGGAAGGCGGACCAAGCAGGCGGCCGAATCCTGGTCAACTGTTCTATCGCGGCGCAGGTACCGAGAGCCCATACGGCGGCGTACGCGACGTCGAAAAGCGCGCTTGCCGGAATGACCCATGTGCTTGCCCTGGACGGACGCGAGTATGGCATTACGGCAACGCGCATTGACATTGGCAATGCGCAGACTGACCTATTGGGGACGTTCACAGGCAGCGAGCCAATGTTCGATGCCACGCAGGCTGCGGAGACCTTCCTCTACGCCGCGAATCTGCCGGCGAGTGCAGTCATCGATCAGCTGACGATTACCGCTGCGGGTATGCCCTTTTTGGGTAGGGGTTAGCCTGCCCCTTAAACTGGAGCACAACTGGGTTTAGATTGAGGAGGCGGGTTAGGGCTATGTCCATGGAAAACCACCCCTCTCTGGGCGGCGGAAACGAAGAAGAGAAGCAGGAGAATTCTCACCCGTCGAACGACCCTGCAGCGACTCCGAAGCGTTCGACGCGCTGGGATACGTCCCGCCCGACCACCGCTCCGGACTTTTTGCTCTCCCGGGCACACGGCTCCATCCGCACGCAAGGTATTGAAGAGCAGCTTTCCGACCCCTGGCTCGCGGCCGAGGGACTGCACTCGGGCATTCACAAGATGGTAGTCGGCGCATTGCCCTTCGACTTGGACAAGCCCGCCGCCCTGACCGTTCCCCGGGAAGTCATCCGCTCCTCGCAGCCGCTGGAGCCACCCGCGCACTACCGTTGGAACGCACCGAAGCCCCACGCCAACATCGTCGCTTACGATCCCCCGCTCGACGAGCACGCTGAGCGCATCGCCGCAGCCATCCGCACAATCGAGTACTCGGCGCTGGAAAAGGTCGTGCTCGCGCGCGCCGTGGAACTCGAAATCGATCCCCCGATTGACCCGCTCCTACTCGCATCGCGGCTTATCGACGGATCCCCCAACCGCGATGGCTTTGTCGTGGATCTCTCCCCCGCCGGTTCCGATTATGAGGGCAAGTTGCTCATCGGTTCCTCCCCGGAGATGCTGGTCCGCCGTACGGGCGACATCGTTGAGGCGTTTCCCTTGGCCGGGTCGCTGCCGAGGTCCCGGAATGAAGAGGTGGACCGGGCGTCGGCCCGTCGTTTAGCGGACTCGCGCAAGAACCTAGACGAGCATGCCTTCGTCGTCGACGACATCGCCGACAACTTGGCGCCACTGTGCAGTTCGCTGGATGTTCCGGACAGCCCCGAGCTGATGAGCACCGCCGAGATGTGGCACTTGGCCACGCATATCCGCGGTCGGTTGAAGGATCCGTCGCTGTCCGCGCTGGATTTGGCGCTGGTGGTGCACCCGACACCAGCCATTTGTGGCACGCCGACGGAATCCGCCTTCGGCGTTATTCAGGCCGTAGAGACCAACCGCGGCTTCTACTCGGGCGCTGTCGGCTGGTGCGATGAGAATGGCGACGGTGAGTTCGTGGTCTCCATTCGCTGTGCCGAAATCGACACTGAGGGGTCCGTGGCACGACTATGGGCCGGAGGCGGCATTGTGTCGCACTCCGACCCAGAAGAAGAAGTCACGGAGACCAGCGCCAAGATGGGCACTGTGCTCCGCGCTTTTGGAGTTAAGGGCGCTTAAGCCCTGGCAGCTTAAGCCCGCTCCACAGGGTTGGCCAGCTTGCCGATACCCGGGATCTCAATCTCGATGCGGTCACCCGGGAACATCGCAGCGGTACCGGCCGGGGAGCCGGTGCAGATGACATCACCCGGCAGCAGCGTAATCGAGGCAGTGATGAACTCGATAATCTCCGGGATGGACATAATCATCTGGTTGGAGTTGGAATCCTGCTTGGTCTCGGTAACACCCTCGTGAGTCAGGTGCGCCTTGATCGGCAGCTCGTTGTAGTCCAGCTCCGTCTGGATCCACGGACCAAGCGGGCAGAAGGTATCGATGCCCTTTGCGCGCGCCCACTGACCATCGGCAAACTGCAGGTCACGGGAAGAAACATCATTGACGATGGTGTATCCGAAGATCACATCGTGAGCGTTTTCCTTCTTGACGTTCTTGCACGGCTTACCAATAACCAGTGCCAGCTCGCCCTCAAACTCGACGTTGGTGGCGAAATCCGGAATGCGAATCGGCGCTTCCGGGCCAATGACGGCCGTCGGCGGCTTAATGAACATCGTCGGCGGCAGCGATTCTGCCGACTTCTTGAACACCTCGGCGACGTGGTCAGCGTAGTTACGACCAATAGCGATGACCTTCGACGGCAGCATTGGGGCGAGCAGACGTACGTCGGCAAGCGGCCAGGAACGGCCAGTCTTATTCAGCTGACCGAAAGGGTGCCCTTCGATTTCGTGCAAAGTAACTTCACTGCCTTCGCCCTCAACGAGCGCGAAGCACATGCCCTCTGGGTGGGCGATTCGAGCAATACGCATAAAAATAGGGTACACGTCACATTGCGATAATTATGCAACGACCCCCACTCTCTATACTCTGCGCTCTAAACTCCGCGGGATTCCTGCGCAAGCCACACCAGCGCACAGGCCAGCGCATCGTTGAACGCGTGATGGGCCTTAAAACGGGGAATGCCGTACTTGTCGCACAGTGACCACAACCGCAGCTCATCACGGACCGGCTCACGGTTGGCCCGCAGAATCGCGTCGTACTCACGTGTCATAGTGTCCGCCACCGGCACATCAAAACGCGCATCGAAGTACTTCCGGCACAACGGATCTAGGAAACCAACTTCCATCCGCGCGTAGTGCGCCAGCAGCTTCCGTCCCCGTAGAGCTTCTAACAGCTTGCCGACGGCCACCTCTGCCTCTACCCCGGTTGCGACCATGTCGTCGGTAAGCCCATGCACCGTCGCCGACTCGCCGACGCTCACCTCCTCGCGCTCTGGGCGAATGAGAAGGTGACCCGACTCTTCCAGCACGATGTCGCGGCCTTCGACGGCAACCCAACCGATGGAAAGCAACTGATCTTTGGAGGGATCCAGACCGGTGGTTTCCACATCGACCGCGAGCCAAGCATTGTCGCGGATAGGTGCGTCCAAGAGTTTCTTGCGGGGTTTGAAAAACTTCAACATTGCGCGCTCACGACATCGCCCGGATGGGATACTTCGCCCCGAGGCTCTGCTGCAACTTGCGGATAACACCAAACGCATCGCGCAGGTGCTCGCGTTCCAGGCTGGAGAGACGCTTCGGGTAGATGTGGTTATTCGGCTGCTCGCCAGCGTTGAACTGGGCCTGCTGGTGATGAAGCTGCACCGTGCACAGGAACTCGAACGCATCCGCCAGATCCTGCGCACCCTGACGGCTCACGCTTCCGGCACCCGCACTCGCCGCCAAGCGTTCACGCGTGGACAGCTGCGGCAGCCCGGCCGCCACAGTAAATAGGCGCGCCATCTGCACCACAGCAGCAGTTCCCCCCTTCTTGATGTCCAGGGTCTCTGCGTGCTCGCCGCCCTTCTCCAGCACCAGGCCACGGAAGAAGCCGAGCGGCGGCTCCCGCCAGGCCGAGAGCTTGGCCAAGTGCGCGTGCAGGCGCTGCGACCCCTGGGCCAGCGGTAGGTAGGCCGCGCGCAATTCCTCTACCAGTTGCACATCGCCCGCTACCGCTCGCATGTCGAAGAAGGTCTGTGCATGTAACAGCGCCTCCGCCTCCGGTGCGGTAATCCACCCGTGGAACGTGCGCAGCCACTGCGACTTGGTCATCCTCCACGCAGGATTGCTGGCCATCATGTCCCCTGGACAGAGCGGATAACCGACTCGGTCGAGGTTGGTGCAAATCTCGTCGCTAAGCGCGGCGAAATAGTCAGCATGAGCGTCGGCGTCGTAATCGTCGGCGAGGACCAGCGCATTGTCTTGATCGGACGCGAGCCCCATCTCTCCGCGCCCATGCGAGCCCAGTACTGCAAAGGCATAGCTAACCGGTGGCGGCCCAAGCTTTTCCTCCGCAAGCGCCACCAGGCGTCGGGTGACAGCATCGGCCACGGCGGTCAGCAGCTTGGCGACCTCCTCCCCCGAATCACCTCGGTCAATAAACCGGCCGACAATCCGCCGTGCGTTCTGAGCAATCTCCGCAATCTCGGAGATATCGCTCTTTCGCGCCAGCGTCGCCGTCGCGTACACGGAATCGGTGTGCAGACTGCGCAGGAGGTCGCCAATGACAATCATGCCGACCACCCGCGTCCCATCGTGCACCGGCAGATGATGGTAACCGCGTTCGGCCATCAGCAGCATGGCCTCGAAGACCAGCAGGTCGGGACTGATAGTTTCCGGGTTCCCGGTCATCACTTCGCTTACGAGACTCTCCGCCGGCTTGGCTTCTGCCAGCACTCGACGACGGAGGTCACGGTCAGTGATGATGCCGACGAGCGAGCTCTGGTTGGCGCCTGCAGACTCCATCACGAGCAGACTGGAGACATTCCGCTCCGTCATAATCTGCGCCGCCTCTTGTACTGTCGCATCAGCACTGCAGGTCACCAGCGATGTTTCCATCAGGTCCGCAACCCGTGTGCGCAACGACTCCGATGCCGCAGTACTCCGCAGCTTCGATGCCACTGCGCGAATGCGCGCGTTTTCACCGCCGTAATAGCGCCGGACCTCTACGAACTGGTCATTGAGCTGGTCAAAGACCTCCTTGGAGATCACCAGGAATACGCAGTCCTCCACTGCCGTCATCGTGTACAGCGAGGGGTCACTGCTCAGCAGTGTCGAATAGCCGAAATGATCTCCCACATCTCGCCTGTCCAACAGCGTGCCAGCTGGGTCAAAGAGATCCACCATGCCGGAGCGAATAATGAAACAGCTGTTGTTATCCGCACCCGCCCGGATAATCTCCGTTCCACGACGGGCATAGCGCATGGTCAAAAGCGGTGGGATAGTCGCGCGCTCTTCATCGTTGAGGTCCGAAAAGGGGCGAGTATGGCTGAGGAAGTCTGCGATTTCCGCAAGCTCGACGGTCATGGGGTCAATTATCCCCTATTTTTGCTCCCAATAGGACTGATTTGCGGGAATACTCGACCTTATGACCAATTCCACACACAGCGCTTCAATAAATCCCGAATGGCCGCTCGACGCCCACATCCTCGGCAGGATGGACAAGCTCGCGGCACTCGTCGCCACGCTTGACGACGACACCTTCAACGCAACCCTTCCCATCCCAGCCATTAACTCCCTGGCCGTGCTGTTACGACATGTGACCGGATCCGCGAGGTTCTGGCTCGAGCGCGTCTGCCTTGGGCGTGATTATGTCCGTGATCGCGATGGGGGGTTTTCTGCTCATTGCAGTGTTTCGGAAGGGCTGGAGATTTACCACCGTGACCGCGCGGCCATTGAATCCGCGCTGGTGGAGTTGCAAGGCGCGGACCGCGCTGGTGCTCCTGCTGTTATTCCTACCGATAAGGACCGTTGGTGGTGCGGCAGCATCGAAGGCGTGATTGTGCATGTCTTCCACGAGGCGGCTCAGCACCTGGGACATGCGGAGATTACGAGGGATGCGCTAGTGGCAGGACTGGGAGGGGATGATTCCGATAACGGCGCAGGAAGCTCATCCCCATACCCCCTTGACACCATCATCGATGTACTTCGCCAGGTCGGACATGCGTCGGACTTCATCGAGCACACCGCCGACGGTAAGACTCACATCACTACCGTCGATGGCAAAACTGTGATTGCCTAGCCCTCTCCCCCCCCTATTTTTTACTGCGCCACTTCAAAGCAGCAGCAATGCGGTCGCCAACCTCAGCGGTCTTGATCGGGCCACTACCGCGAGTAGCCATGTCAGCTTCCACAGCAGCCTCGATGCGCTGGGCGTCTTCCTCACGACCCAGGTGGCGCAGCATCATGGCACCCGACAGAATGGCTGCCGTCGGGTCCGCGATCCCCTTGCCAGCAATGTCTGGCGCGGAGCCGTGAACGGGCTCGAACATGGACGGGTTGGTATTGGAGGCGTCAATGTTACCGGACGCCGCCAGGCCGATACCGCCCGACACTGCACCAGCCTCATCAGTAATGATGTCGCCAAAGAGGTTGTCGGTGACGATGACGTCGAAACGCGAAGGATTAGTGACGAGGTAAATCGTCGCAGCGTCGATGTGCGAGTAATCGACATCTACCTCTGGGTATTCCTTAGCGACCTCATCGACCGTGCGCTGCCACATACCGCCACCGTGCACCAACACATTGGTCTTGTGGACAAGGGTCAGCTTCTTACGACGGGTCATAGCCAGCTCGAAGGCGTAGCGAACAACGCGCTCAGCACCGAAGCGGGTATTGACGGAGGTCTCGTTGGCAACCTCGTGTGGCGTGCCGACGCGAATCGCACCGCCGTTACCGGTGTAAGCACCTTCGGTTCCCTCGCGGACGACCACGAAATCAATTTCGCCCGGGTTCTTCAGCGGTGACTCGACACCCGGGAAGAGCTTGGAAGGACGCAGGTTGACGTGGTGATCCAGCGCGAAGCGCATCTTCAGCAACAGGCCGCGCTCGAGAACACCCGGAGGAACGTTCGCCGGGTCACCGATAGCACCGAGCAGAATAGCGTCGTGCTCACGCAGGGAGTCGAGATCGGCGTCGGTAAGCAGTTCGCCATTGCGCAAGTAGCGACGCGAGCCGAGGTCGTACTCGGTGGTGTCGAACTCGCCGATAGCAGCCTTGAGCACCTTCAGTGCCTCTGCCGTAACTTCCGTGCCGATGCCATCACCCGGGATGACGGCGATCTTCAGCTTTCCTGCCTCAGTCATTTTTTGAGATACCCTTCTCACTATATGGACACAAATGAGTGTAGCAGAACCTAGCGCTCACCCCCGTCACTGTCTGCGCGATTTTTACCATCTCCATCGTTTTCACAATCCACCCCGCCTACTGCTCTCTCCTTTTCCATATCCCGCCGCACCTTATCCACTAGGCCGCGGAGATTGTCATGCAATTTGCGACGTTTCTCATTGTGCTCAGCCAGCGCAGCGGTCTTCTTTTCAGTCTGCGAGGCAAAGGTGTAACGACCATGCCCAGTGTGCTCTTTTTCCGACTGCGCAAACGGCCCTTCATCACAAGAGAGGAACGTCCAAGCTTCGATCCCATCATCACCTCGAACAACTCGCCACATACCGGCAGTTTTGAGGTTGTGGTGCCTTCGACAGAGACAATGGAGATTATCTGTGTGCGTGACCCCTTCCTTTTGCCGCTCACCACCGGAAAGGCTGTGATCAAATTCCACAATATGGTCGATATCGCACTTTTCCGCGGGGACATCGCATCCAGGAAAACTACACACACCGTCACGGGCACGCACGAATGCACGCTGAGACTCGGAGGGCCGATACCCCTCAACCGCACTATCCCCCAGCACCCGCAATGTCGATACCCGCTTCAGCCAAGACTCGGCCACCAGCGAAGAAAGCCAACCTGCGCCAGCGAGCCACACTGGAGTGTTTTCCGGTTCGCCATCCTCCCCGGGAGAGAGCACTCGGAAGAGTTCCAGATTCACCTCCACCTCACAAGTACCGCGTAACGCATGCATGAAAGCTGCCGCGCGACTCACTTTCATCTTCTTAGCCACTGCGTCGATAATTGCAAGGGCTTCCACTGCATGATGCCGCTCGAGGACAGTAGTCAGTGTCGTAACTCCAGCGTCACCATGTTCATCAACTGCGATAAACTCCTTAGCCGTCATACGATCGCCGAAGTAGTCGAGAGCCGCAGCTTGAACCTCCCGTACCTCCTCCGACTCCACGGGATTATCCGCCGACTCTCCATCCGCCTCGACCTGGTATGCCGCCGCATCAATTGCAGCATCTACGGTCGCCTCCACATTCCGGGCCAGGACCCTATCAGCCTGCAACCCAGCGACATCCACATCACGTGGCCGCACTTCCGGAGCACACTCACCAATCACTCGCTGCACCCGCGTTGCCATCGCACGCACGCCACGGAGTGCCTCCCCGTCGCGCCTAGGCTTAACGACGTCCACGAGACCCGACTCCACTGCGTCAACCTTGTCATCGGCTACAGGTCGGGTATGTTTACCAAGCATTGCTAAATGCCTCATCGACAAATGCCCGCGCTCCTGACACATTTCCGCTAGTTGCGGCATACGTCCAAGCATGTAGCCAATTTCCATATATTTGTTCACTTCGGCGCGTGAGATTCCAAGCACCACCGACCAATAAGCCAAATGAGCTTCGACATCGCCATCATCTGGTGGTGCGACCCGCTGAGCGATAACCATCTGCAGACGATTAATCTCGCGCATCACTTCAGCGAGCGAATGAGCCCTCACCTCATGGCTGAACCGAAATTCCCCACACGATTCCAACTCTGACATTGCACTGTCCCCTCCCTAACGAGGTCCCCTAACGAACAGTTCTTTATCAATTCGCCCACACCATATCCCCCACCCCGGATTCAAACCGCTGCGCACCCCAAAAATCTCCACATTATTCGAACACTATTTCGAACTAAAGCCGAAAGAAAATCCCGCCCTACGACGCAAACTTCGTCGTAAAGCGGGAACCGCACTAGAAACCTAGTCGACCGGCTTCATGGAACCGTTTTCGAGGAAACGACGGTGGAAGTCATAAGAAGTACCCAGGTCATGCGGAGTATGCAGGTACGGGGTGGCCCTCTCAGCACGCTCAACGTATTCGAGCAGCGCCTCCTTGTACATCGGGTGCGCACACTTCTCAATGACAACACGGGAACGCTGACGCGGCGCCAGCCCACGGAGGTCAGCCAGACCCTGCTCAGTGATGATGACCATCACGTCATGCTCAGTGTGGTCAACGTGAGAGACCATCGGCACGATTGCGGAAATGTCGCCATTCTTAGCCAGCGACGGGGACACGAACGTAGAGATGTAGGCGTTTCGGGTGAAGTCACCGGAACCGCCAATGCCGTTCATCATGCGGGAGCCAGCCACGTGAGTGGAGTTGACGTTGCCGTAGATGTCAGCCTCAATCATGCCGTTGGTGGTAATCAGCCCCATGCGGCGGACCAGACCCGGGTTATTGGAGATGTCCTGCGGCCGCAGAACGATCTTCTCGCGGTAGTCAGCAGCATTCTCGTTCATACGAGCTGCATATTCAGGAGACAGCGAGAATGCAGTACCGGAAGCCACGGTCAGCTTGCCAGCATCCATCAGGTCGACCATGCCGTCCTGGATAACCTCAGTGAAGGAGGTCAGGTTCTCATACTTGGAGTCGAGCAGACCTGCGAGAACGGCGTTCGGAATGTTACCGACACCCGACTGCATCGGCAGCAGGTTCTCCGGCAGACGACCGGCCTTGACCTCGCCATCGAGGAAGTCGAGCAGGTAGCCAGCAATAGCCTTGGAGTCATCGTCCAGCGGCTTGAACGGCGAGTTACGGTCCTCGGCGTTCGTCTCGACGACAGCGACAACCTTATCGACATCGATCTGAACATCCGGAGTGCCGATGCGGTCCCCCGGGTTCACAATCGGAATCTCCTTACGGTTCGGAGGCAGGCCGACACTGTAGATGTCGTGCATACCCTCGAGGTCCTCGGACTGCCAGGAGTTGACCTCAATAATGATCTTCTCTGCAGCATTGAGGTAAGAAATGCTGTTACCAACCGAAGAGGAAAGAATCAGGGAGCCATCGGCCTTAATGCGAACAGCTTCGACCACGGCAACATTGACCGGACCAAAGAAGCCCTGCTCAGTCATCGGGCCAGAGTGCGACAGGTGAATATCACTATAGAAGGCATCGCCTGCATTGATACGGTTACGCATTCCCGGGTCGGACTGGTACGGCATACGCCACTCAACACCATTGGCCTTCGCCAGCGCACCATCAAGTTCCGGAGCGGTAGACGCGCCGGTCAAGACCTTAATCTTGAACTCGTCGCCACGCTCGTGAGCGGCCTCCATGCGCTCAGCGAGAGCCGGCGGGACAACCTTCGGGTAGCCAGCACCGGTAAATCCGGCAAAGCCCACCATGTCTCCGTGGTTGATGAACTGCGCCGCCTCCTGCGCGGTCATCACCTTGGATTTGAGACCAGCATGGGCAATACGATCTGACATGAATTCACCTTTCTATATCCCCCAACGCGACTATCGGGGGTAGCACTTCGAACACCAAAGCACACCCCCAACCCTATCAACGAAGCGGTTAGCGCCTTTCATTCAGATGCCCGAAAGCGCCCCCATTTTAGGCACATTCCATACGCCACTAAAGCCGACTACAACACCGTTTTATGCCCTACGTCACAACCAGTCGACAATCAGCCATGCGACACATTTACAACCCCTCACATAGCCCAATTCATGCACTAGTTATTGATAATCATTTTCAGTACGCTAATCTTGTCGGGTGACTTCTACCGAATTTTCTGATAGCACCACCCAGACCACTCCCGTCACCGTCCTGTCCGGATTCCTGGGCGCCGGCAAGACCACCCTCCTCAACAACCTCCTGGCAAACTCACAGGGGCGCAAAATCGCGGTCATCGTCAACGACTTCTCGGAAGTCAACGTCGATGCCGCCCTCATCGAGCAGGGCACATATCTCGAGCGCGGCGAGGACCGTTTCATCGAAATGTCTAACGGCTGCATCTGCTGCACGCTGCGAGATGACCTCGTGGAAAACGTCGGCAAGCTCGCGCGCAGCGGCAAATTCGAACACATCGTCATCGAATCCACCGGCATCTCCGAGCCCATGCCAGTCGCCGCTACCTTCGAGTGGGAATTCGACGATGGCCGTCGCCTCGCCGACATCGCCCCCATCGACACGATGGTCACGCTCGTCGACGCCTCTACATTCCTCGACAGTCTCCGCCAGGGACGCGCACTGCCTGACGACGAACGCACGGTCGCTGACCTCCTTGTCGACCAGGTGGAATTCGCCGATCTCATCCTCATCACCAAATCCGACCTCGCCGGCGAAAAGCTCACCGGCGGCACCGAGGAAACAATCCGCGCCATGAACCCCCGCGCACGCATCGTCCGCGTGACTAACGGCGAAATCGCCACCTCTGCCATTCTCGACGCATCGCTTTACGACGAAGGTACCGCGGCCACTTTCCACGGATATGCAGAAGAACTTGCGAATCCCCACACGCCGGAGACTGAAGAATACGGCATTTCTTCGGTTGTTTTCCGAGGCAACCGCCCCTTCGACCGCGAACGACTGATTAAGGCTCTCCGCGGCACAAAGGGGCTCGTACGATCCAAGGGGCACTGCTGGATTTCCGACCGCCTCGAAGTCGCCCACGTGTGGAGTCAGGCGGGGCCGAACCTGAAAATCACCCCTGCCGTCATGTGGGCGCAGACCGATGTCCCACCATCCAATGAGGTCGTACTCATCGGTGTGAAATTTAACCCAGAGGCCACACTGCAGGCATTCGAGGATGCCATGCTGACTGACGAAGAAGTGCGGGAATTGCTGTAACAAAGCCCCTGGAAGAGCGCCGATAAACGACCCGCTGAAGCGATCAGAGTGTCATAAATCACTTCTCAACCTGCGGGTGTGGCAACACACTGTTAGCGCATGCTAGGTTAGGCGACAAAACTAAAGTCGAACAGTCTATCTAGGAGATGACATGTCTGATCGCATCGCACATGCCGGTTTGCGCGGCAAGGTAATGACCGCCGACGAGGCTGCACAGTTTATCAATCATGGTGATGCCCTCGGCATCTCTGGCTTCACCGGTGCTGGCTACCCGAAGGCCCTGCCGACTGCGCTGGCAAACCGTGGCAAGGAACTTCACGCCAAGGGTGAAGAGTTCGCTGTCGACATCTACACAGGCGCTTCCACTGCCCCAGACTGTGACGGCGTGATGGCAGAAGCTGACATCATTCGCTACCGCATGCCGTACCAGGGCGATCCGGCACTGCGTAAGTCCATCAACTCCGGCAAGGCGAAGTACCAGGACATCCACCTCTCCCACTCCGCGCTGTACATCGAGCAGGGCTTCCTGCCGATTGACGCCGCAATTGTTGAGGTCACTCGTATTACGGAAGATGGACACCTCGTTCCGTCGTCAAGCGTTGGCAACAACGTCGAGTGGATGGACAACGCTGACAAGATCATCATCGAGGTCAACTCGTGGCAGTCCGAGGAACTCGAGGGCATGCACGACATCTACCGCATTCAGCACCTGCCTAACCGCACGCCGGTGCCGATCAACGCCCCGGGTGACCGCATTGGTACCCCTTACATCGACATCAACCTGGACAAGGTTGTCGCAGTTGTCGAGACCAACGCGCCGGACCGCAACTCCCCGTTCAAGCCGTTGGATGAGACCTCGAAGGCTATTGCCGGCCATTTCCTCGACTTCCTCGAGGGCGAAGTTCGCGCGGGTCGCCTGGCTTACGACCAGTACATCATGCAGTCGGGCGTCGGTAACGTTCCGAACGCCGTGATGGCGGGTCTGTTGGACTCCAAGTTTGAGAACATCAAGGCCTACACCGAGGTTATTCAGGACGGCATGATCGACCTGATTGACGCAGGTAAGATGACCGTCGCTTCGGCTACCTCCTTCTCCCTGTCTCCGGAAGCGGCCGAGCGTATGAACAACGAGGCTGCTCGCTACCGCGAGAACATCATTCTGCGCCCGCAGCAGATTTCTAACCACCCGGAGGTTGTCCGTCGCGTCGGCCTAATCGCCACCAACGGCATGATTGAGGCCGACATCTACGGCAACGTCAACTCCACCCACATCAACGGCAGCCGCATGATGAACGGCATCGGTGGTTCCGGTGACTTCACCCGTAACGCCTTCGTTTCCTCGTTCATCTCGCCGTCGCTGGCGAAGGACGGTGCGATTTCGACTATCGTTCCGTTCGCTTCGCACATTGACCACACCGAGCACGACGCCATGGTCATCATCACCGAGCGTGGATTCGCTGACCTGCGTGGCCTGGCACCGCGTGACCGCGTGGCGAAGATGATTTCCGTTGCACACCCGGAGTACCAGCCACTGTTGGAGGAGTACTACGAGCGCGCGCTGAAGACCGCTCCGGGCATGTCTACCCCGCACGACCTGCGTACTGCCTTCGACTTCCACGTCAACATGATTGAGAAGGGCTCGATGAAGGGCTAGGCAGTAGGGCTACGGCTGCATAGATCAGCTGGGAAACAAAAATCCCCTCCATGCGGAGGGGATTTTTTCATGCAGTAGAAGCTGCGCTAGAGACTAGCTCTAAAACGCCTAGGCGCTCAGAACTAGTCCAGCTCGAGCTGCAGAGCGTGGGTAGCGGAGATCTCCTCGGTAATCTTTCCGACGAGCTCCTCCGGAACCTCCTTGGAAACGCGCAGCACCAGGATGGCAGTCTGATCTGCTTCCTGCGGAGACAGAGCAGCAGCCTCGATGTTGATGCCGGACTCACCCAGGGTGGTAGCAACGCGACCCAGAGCGCCCGGAACGTCGTTGTACAGCAGGAAGAGGTTACGGCCCTGAGCGCGCATGTCGATGCCGCGGCCATTGATACGGACAATCTTCTCGACGCGGTTCAGGCCAGTGAGAGCACCAACGACGGTAGCGGTGGAGCCATCAGCACCGATGACCTTGACCTCGAGTACGGAGCGGTGGGAGACGGACTCCGGCTCGGTCTCGACAGTGAAGGTCACACCACGCTCTTCTGCGATACGCGGAGCGTTGACGAAAGTGACCGGTTCTTCCACCATGAGAGAGAACAGTCCACGGATTGCTGCCATACCCAGAACGTTAACGTCCTCAGTGTGCAGCTCACCGCGAGCGGTGACCTCAACAGCAGCCGGAGCGCCCTCGAGCAGACCGCCAGCAACCAGACCCAGCTCACGAGCCAGCTCGAGCCACAGGGCCACCTCTTCGCCGACAGCGCCACCGGAAACGTTGACTGCATCCGGGACGAACTCGCCAGCCAGGGCCAGCAGTACGGACTTAGCGACATCGGTACCTGCACGGTCCTGCGCCTCGACGGTGGAGGCACCCAGGTGCGGAGCACAAACAGTTTCCGGCAGGCCAAACAGCGGGGAATCCGTGCACGGCTCGGTCGCGTACACGTCGAAGCCAGCACCGCGGATGTTGCCAGCCTTGATTGCGTCGGCAAGCGCCTGCTCGTCGACGAGACCGCCGCGGGCAGCGTTGATGATGATCTGGCCCTTCTTGGCCTTGCCCAGGAGCTCAGCATCGAACATGCCGGCGGTTTCCTTGGTCTTCGGCAGGTGGATGGTCACGAAATCAGCGCGAGCCATCAGGTCTTCCAGCTCAACCAGCTCAACACCGAGCTGAGCAGCACGGGCCGGGTTCGCGTACGGATCGTACGCAATGATGTTGGTCTCGAAAGCAGCGAGACGCTGCGCAAACAGCTGGCCGATGTGACCGAAACCGACGATACCGACGGTCTTGCCGAAGATTTCGACACCCTTGAAGGAAGAGCGCTTCCACTCCCCCTCACGCAGGGACGCGTCCGCAGCCGGCAGCTGGCGAGCGGTGGCCAGCAGCAGTGCGATTGCGTGCTCACATGCAGAGTGAATATTAGAGGTCGGAGCGTTGACAACCATGACGCCGCGCTTGGTAGCGGTATCGATGTCGACGTTATCCAGGCCAACGCCGGCGCGACCGACGATCTTCAGATTCGGAGCAGCCTCGAGGACTTCCTGATCCACGGTGGTAGCGGAGCGGACGAGAAGTGCGTCAGCATCACCAACCGCAGCCAGGAGCTCAGCGCGGTTCGGGCCATCTACCCAACGGACCTCAACGGAATCCCCCAATGCGTCCACAGTGGACTGTGCCAGCTTGTCGGCGATGAGGACAACGGGGCGAGCGTTCTGGCTCACAAGCATCTCCTGGTTTGTCTCGAAAAGTTTATGCAGTATGTGCGGTGTCACTTAAGAAAACTACTAAAGCGTGCACGCGCATTACGTCTCATCATAAACTCTGGGGGTGAGACACGGGGGGACTTACCTAAGCAAAACGGCGCTTACTACCCTTTGTTTAGGGAGTAAGCGCCGTTGCCCCCGACATTCAAGTCGGCAAATATTTCGCGTTATATTTTTATTTCTGCTGGTCTATAACCTACTGGTACGTAACCAACCACGGACGCGGCTCGATGTTCATGGTCTCCTCAGGAGTAAACATCGGCTGATCCTCGTCGATGAAGTTCTTCCACGCCTCGAAAATCTCCGGCTGCAAATCCTGCAGCATGACGTTCCAGGTCTCAAACTTCTCCTGCGCGGTGCCATGGCCGTCGGCATGCAGAACGAATGCGAGCTCCGGGTGCGACAGATCCAGCGTCTCACGGTCGCGAATCATCTGTAGCTGGAACTGGTGCAGCATCAGCATCTTCTGCGGAAGGTTGTTCTTACGAGTCAGCTCAGCCAGCCAATCAGCAACGCGGTTGACTTCTTCAGCCTTAACGTGACCAACCTGGGTCGCCGGAACCTGCCCCGGTTCCATCTTCCACTCCGGGTCCAGCGCCAGACCGACGTTTGGCATCTTCAGCAGTTCTTCGTAGAACTTGGCCTGGTCCAGGAAGTCTGCACTACCAGGCTGCAGGTCGATGATGACGTAGCCGCCGGCCTTGGTCATGGCCTCGACGTACGGCTTCAGAGTCTCAACCGGAGCTGGCTCGGAGTAGTCACCGCGTGGACCCGGGTCAGCCTGCGCGACCGAAGCGATAATCTCGAAGGCCGGCAGTACCGGGTCATCAGCGAACTTCTCGTACTGCTTCACGTAGTCCTTCGCACGTGCGACGGCATCCTCCGGATCATCCTCACCCATCACACCCAATGGAGCGACACCAGGGTGACCATACGTTGCAATCAGATGACGACCGGGGAACAGCAGTGTGCCTCCACCTGGCAGCTCCTTGACCTTGTCATCTTTGGCAAGCTCGATGGACTGATCAAACTTGTCCTTATCGCCGAAAACCTTACCCAGAGCAATCAGGGACTCGCCGTCGCGAGCAGCGGAAATCGACTCAGAGGTAGCACGCGCGTCGCCCACCGGCAACCAACTGACCTTCAGGCCAGCGGCGCGGGCCGTAGCAATGGAGGCCAAACCGGTACCCGGTGCGGCCAGTGCCAATGTGTCCTTGACCTCCTTCGGAGATCCCTTCGGCAGGGTGACGCTCTCCTGTCCCTTGTCGTCCTGCCCATCGCTGGCGCGATCCTGAGCCTCTTGGTTGGCTGCCCCATCCTTCGTTGCATCGCCCTCGACGACAGTTGGCTTCTCCGGATCCATCTCAACGACAGCGCGAGTCGGCTTCGACTCCGTCTCCTTGAGAACCTTAAACTCGGTACCGACGAGCTCCTTAAGGCCATCGGTCGTACCCGGATCCGCAATGATCTGACGGCCCTCTTCGCCAGTCAGGTCAACTGCCCCCACAGTAAGGACTGTCTTTGCGCCCAGGCGGTCAATCTCTTTTTCCACATCGGCGATATCGGCGCCAGTATCACGGCCACGAGCATCCTTCTTCGGGCTCTTGGCAGTAGTGTCATCTTCCGCATCTTCGGCAGAACCAGCCACTAGCATCGGCAGACCAGCAGCAACCGCGATGCCTGCCGCCCTACGCTGCTCAGCAGAGCCAGCCGAGGAAACGACAACCGCTTCCGAACTGTCGATCAGACTTTCCGACGCTGCGATGTCGTCGCTAAGCACCGTCGATTCAGCGTCCACCTTCTTCGTGGAAACAGCGCTGTCGGAATTTCCACACGCGACCAAGGCGCTTGACCCCAACGCCAGGCTGACCGTCAGGGCAACGGTTGCCGTCACGCGCCGCGTCATTGCGGATACTCGCACATTTACCTCCGTGAAATGATTTGATTTCAACGATTAGACTATCGAACGTCTTTGTTGAGGGAGACCTTTCACCCCAGATTAGAACCCCGGATAGGACTGGGGCTACACCCGTTTGGCAGTAGTTGCTTTTAGCTCAGACGTTTATTCCACACGTCTACCCCACACGGTTCAGTGAAAGAAAACTAGTAAGAGAGATACGAAAAGGGCCTCATCACGGCGGTGAAGCTCAGTGATGAAGCCCTACTTCGCGAACAAGCGAGGGATTCGCTTAAGCAACAAACTTAGGCAGTCTCAGCGCGAGCGTCGACCTTAACCCAGCTCATCAGGTCGCGCAGCTTGGAGCCGACCTCTTCAATCTGGTGGTTGTTGTAGGAAGCGCGCAGGTCCTCGAGCTCCTTGTTGCCGCCCTCGACGTTGGCAATCAGGCGCTTGGTGAAGGTGCCGTCCTGAATGTCAGACAAAATCTCGCGCATGTGCTGCTTGGTATCAGCGGTAATAACGCGCGGGCCAGACAGGTAGCCACCGAACTCAGCGGTGTCGGAGACCGAGTAGTTCATGTTGGCAATACCGCCCTCGAACATCAGGTCAACAATCAGCTTCAGCTCGTGCAGGCACTCGAAGTATGCCATCTCCGGCTCGTAGCCAGCTTCAACCAGAACCTCGAAACCGACCTTGACCAGTTCCTCGGTGCCACCACAGAGAACAGCCTGCTCACCGAAGAGGTCGGTCACAGTCTCTGCCTCGAAGGTGGTCGGGATAACGCCAGCGCGGGCGCCACCGATAGCTGCAGCGTAGGACAGAGCCAGGTCGCGGCCCTCGCCCTTCGGGTCCTGGTCAACGGCAATCAGGCACGGAACGCCCTTGCCATCGACGAACTGACGACGAACCAGGTGACCCGGGCCCTTCGGAGCAACCATACCGACGGTGATGTTGTCAGCCGGCTTGATGAGGTCGAAGTGGATGTTCAGACCGTGGCCGAAGAACAGCGCGTCGCCGTCCTTCAAGTTCGGCTCGATGTCCTCGCTGTAAACCCTTGCCTGGGTGGTGTCCGGAACCAGCACCATAATGACGTCTGCCCATGCAGCGGCATCTGCGTTGGACTTAACCTCGAAGCCAGCTTCCCGAGCCTTCACAGCGGACTTGGAGCCTTCACGCAGACCGATAACAACCTCGACACCGGACTCGCGCAGGTTCTGAGCGTGAGCGTGGCCCTGGGAACCGTAGCCCAGGATGGCAACCTTACGTCCCTGGATGATGGACAGATCAGCATCGTCGTCGTACAGCAGTTCAATAGCCATTAAAGTTAGCCTCTTTTCGAATCGGATTCGTTAAAAATCTTAGCGTTTAGTTGTTAGCGGGCCTGGAGCATCGGCTTCGGCCCACGTGCCATTGCGACGGTACCGGACTGAATGAGCTCACGGATACCAAACGGCTCGAGGACCTCCAGCAGGGCTACAAGCTTCGAGCGCTCACCCGTCGCCTCAATGATGACAGACTCTTGAGAAACGTCCACCACACGGGCACGGAAGAGATTGGCGGCATCGACTACCTGCGGACGATTGGTGTTGTCGCAGGAAACCTTCACCATCAGCAGTCCGCGCGACACCATGGTCTCTGGGGGCTGGCGGACCACTTTCAGCACGGGCACCAGCTTGTTCAGCTGCTTAGTGATCTGTTCGATCGGCAGCGTCTCCGTCTCAACCACGACGGTGATGCGGTTGACTCCCTCGGTCTCAGTTTCACCCGAGGTAATCGACTGGATGCTGAAACCTCGACGGGTGAACATGCCCGCAATGCGGACCAGAATACCCGGCTCATCGAGGGTCAACACGGATAGAGTGTGCAGTTCAGCCATTTTGGGACTCACTTCCTGTTGCTTCGGATCCCGATTAGCGGGTCTTCATGGACGGGTGGTTAGCGTCGGGCTGCTTCGCGGCGTCCTCGGCGTTGTCCACAACAGTGCCGTGGATGTCAGCCGGGGCCTCAGCTGCTGAATTCTCATCGTTGAACAGCGGGCGCAGACCGCGGGCGTATTCGACCTCATCATTGGACTTGCCAGCTGCCACCATCGGCCACACCTGAGCATCCTCACCGACAATGAAGTCAATAACCACCGGTCGGTCATTAATCTCGCGTGCCTTCTTAATCGCCGCCGCGACATCTTCCTTCTTGGTCACGCGGATCGCCACGCAGCCAAGCCCCTCGGAGAGCTGGACGAAGTCCGGCAGGTAGGAGTTATCCTCCGGGCGCAGCTTGGTGTTGGAGTAGCGCTGATCGTAGAACAGCGTCTGCCACTGACGAACCATGCCCAGATTACCGTTGTTAATCAAGGCAACCTTGATGGGAAAACCTTCCATTGCACAGGTGGTCAGCTCTTGATTGGTCATCTGGAAGCAACCATCACCGTCGATGGCCCAGACTTCCTTTTCTGGAGCAGCCGCCTTGGCACCCATCGCAGCCGGGATTGAGTAGCCCATCGTGCCGGCACCACCGGAGTTAAGCCAGGTGCGCGGGTTCTCGTACTGGACGAACTGCGCTGCCCACATCTGGTGCTGGCCGACGCCAGCGGCATAGATGGCCTCTGGACCAACGATGTCGGACAGAGTCTGAATTACAAACTGCGGAGCGATTGCACCATCAGCGGGCTCTTCCCACCCGAGGGGGAACTCGTCGCGGAGACCGTCGAGAAGCTTCAGCCAGTCGGCAATCTGCGGGCGACTAAGACCGAGCTTGGTGTAGGACTCGCTAAGTGCGGCAAGGACCTCGCGGGCATCGCCGACGATGGGAACATCAACTTCGCGGAGCTTGCCAATCTCTGCCGGGTCAATGTCGGCGTGGATTACCTTCGCGTTCGGCGCGAAGGAATTCAGATCACCGGTAACACGGTCGTCGAAACGCGCGCCGATAGTGATGAGCAGGTCGGACTTCTGCAGAGCAGCGACGGCTGACACCTTGCCGTGCATGCCCGGCATACCCATGTGCAGCGGGTGCGAGTCCGGGAATGCGCCGCGAGCCATCAGCGTGGTCACGACCGGAACCCCAGTCTGCTCGGCGAACTCGACCAGCTCCTTGGAAGCATCGGCCTTAATGACGCCACCACCGATGTAGAGCACCGGACGCTTTGCCGCAGCAATCATCTCAGCGGCTTCGTCGATCTGTCGCTGGTGCGGGGTTGTCACCGGACGGTAACCCGGCAGGTTGATCTCCGGTGGCCAGGTGAAGTCGATCATCGTGTTCTGGAGGTCCTTCGGGACATCGACCAGAACCGGACCTGGACGACCAGAAGAAGCCAGGTGGAATGCCTCAGCGAGCGCGCGCGGG
The DNA here is from genome assembly GCF_001807075.1 of Corynebacterium sp. HMSC14B06. NCBI lineage: Bacteria > Bacillati > Actinomycetota > Actinomycetes > Mycobacteriales > Corynebacteriaceae > Corynebacterium > Corynebacterium sp. HMSC14B06. Next base: position 108,779 of record NZ_KV787362.1, read on the forward strand.
ATGTCCTCAGCTTCGGTGACCATGAAGTTGTGCTTCGTAATCGGCATGGTCACACCGCGGATGTCAGCCTCCTGGAAAGCGTCAGTACCCAGCAGCGGGCGACCGACCTGACCAGTGATAGCGACAACCGGAACGGAGTCCATCTGAGCATCCGCGAGCGGGGTCACCAGGTTAGTAGCACCCGGGCCGGAAGTCGCGATACAGACACCAACCTTGCCGGAAACCTGCGCGTAACCAGTGGCAGCGTGGCCAGCTCCCTGCTCGTGGCGCACCAGGACGTGGCGGAGCTTTTCCGAGTCATAAATCGGATCGTAGAGCGGAAGCACTGCACCACCGGGAATACCGAAGGCTACCTCGACGCCGAGCTCTTCAAGGGATCGGACAATGGCTTGTGCACCAGAAACTCGCTCGGGGGCGCTGGTGCGCGCCTTAGCCGCGAATTGGGCGGGCGATGGGGTGTGCTGCTCGTGCGCGTTCACGATTTCGCTCCTGGATCATGGTGGGCAACTACTCAACACACATTCACGCAAAGAAGCTACGAATGTGGCGTTGGCTACAACCCTAACGTCCACATAGTGAGAAGTCAATCCCGTCAATTGGACACGCCACCCGTATCACACCCCGAGCACCCACCCGATTCCAACGAGAACCCCGCCCCAACTTTGGGAATCACTCTACCCAGAAACTCCCCGACCACGACCCCGGGGACACCCAAGCCTGCACACCCGAGCCCTACACGCCCGAGCCCCGCAAGCCCCAAGTCCAAAGCTCGTCTTTATGCATAATTCTTTACCTTTAAACTCAGCGCATATTAAGGCGAACGACCTACGGTGGATGGCATGGAATTCTTGCAATACATGTTGTTACGGACATGGCAATGGGTGGCCAATAACGGCCTTGCCATCGCATGTCTGGCCATTCTGCTAATTCTTGTTCCCCGTATCCGACGTTTCGTTCTGGCAATTGCGGACGGAAACATCTCCTCTTCAGAGGAGCAGTCCAAGGGACGGCGCGCACTGATTGGCGCTGTGGTTTACATCGTCGAAGTCATTGCATACTTCGTCTTAATCATCGCGATTCTGTCGAAATTCGGAATCTCACTGACCGCCGCCGCTATCCCCGCGACGGTTGTTTCCGCCGCTGTTGGTTTTGGCGCACAGGGAGTCATCGCCGACTTCCTTGGCGGACTGTTCATCATCGCCGAGAAGCAGTACGGCATCGGAGACTGGGTAGAGTTTCACTCCCCTTCGGGCACTGTCCAAGGTGACGTAGTCAATATGACATTGCGCGCCACCACGATCCGAACCCTCAACGGCGAGGAAATCATCGTGCCGAACTCCGAGGCACGCATGTGTATCAACTACTCCTCACAGTGGTCCCGTGCTGTTGTTGAAGTTCCCGTACCGATGACCGCCGGTGGCTCCATTAAGGACCTGGAAGAGCGCACTGTCGCCGCCGCCAAGAGTGCCATCGCACTGGACTCCGTCAAGGATGCAGTTCTCTCCGAGATCAAGCTGCAGTCCTCCACGGAGCTCAATCCGCCGACGGTTATGGGCCTGCCGTGGACCGTCACTATGCGCTTGATTGTCGACTGCAAACCGGGCGACCAATGGCTCATCGAGCGCGCCATCCGCGCCGCAGTCATCGACACTTGGTGGGATGACTACGGCGAGCGCGCCCAACAGACCCCGTTTGCTCCCGCCGAAGAAATCACCGGTCATGTCCGCGATGACACGATGATCGAACAGCTCAGGCAGGCCGATGCTAAGCAAGAGAAAAAACAACAGCTTGACGACGGCGACAGCGCTCCAACCGAAGTTGTCGAAGCGGTAGCGGACACTACTGCCCAGCCGGATACCGCAGAAACCAAACTGATGGAAACTCAGACCGTCGATAAGCAAGACGGGAACGAGCGATCCGACCTGCCGCATGCGGGTGCTGACCTCGATGATGCTCGACGCGAGCAAGAGGACAGCGGAAGCAACAACGCCATCCGCAAGCTGGTTAGCCACCCTGACTGGAAGACGCTCACGACGCGCCAGAAAATCCGGCGAATCCTCTCTGCAGGTGGACGTGCTCGCGTTTCGACAATCATGCTCTTGGCAACCCTAATTGTCCTCGGCGTTTTGAATCTCATGACGGTCGAGACCGAGGGCGGCCCATCCGGATGGCTAGCACCGAGCAGGTGGAGCGATCGGGTAACGACACAGGAAGAGGACTCGGAAGAGTCGTCAGCTCCGCAGTCATCGAAGCAGCCGACTAGCACCACACAGAGTGTGCAGCCCACCGAGACTTCACAGCAGACTCAGACATCACAGAATCAGCCGTCCGAGACTTCACAGCAGCCTCAGAGCACGCAGAACCGCGCACCTTCGACCGCCACCTCCACCGAGCCAGACTCTACTCAGAGCAACACCGACAACGAGAACACTGGCGGATCACAGTCGACAGACTCCACTAACAACGCAGAACCAAACTCGGCAGGGACGCAATAACCCGCAACTGCCTACCGCGCATTAGCCAATCCGAAACACCCGCTACAATCAAAGGCCATGACTGACTCGACTCCACAGCTAAAAATTGCGACGCAGCGATTTCGCCCACAGAAGACGCATCTGTTCATCGTTGCGTTCATGCTCGTGCTGTGTGTAATTGCCACCGGTTTTGCCCCGTGGCTGGCCATTACCTTCCTGGCACCGTTGATTTATACGCTTTGGATTTTCCGAGTACGCACCACCGTGGGGCCACGCGGCATCACTGCGGTGTACCTATTGTCCAAGCGCCGTTCGGTGCCCTGGAGCGATTTTGCGGGCATCTTCTTCAACAAGGGCGGCCGCGCCTTTGCGGTAACCAAGTCAGATGAGCGCATCGCCCTGCCGGCCATCTCTTTTAATTCGCTGCCGGAGTTGAAGGAAGCCACTGGCGGTCTGATTCCAGATCCGATCGCTTCGGCTCGTATGGCGGAAAATGACAAGGTCGAGGTTTTCGACCGCGATGGCCACTCCGTAATGAAGAAGGTCAGTGAGGTTGAGGCTGATGCCAAGGCTAAAGGTGACGCCTCTGCCGAGTAACATATAAGCAGTCCACAAAGCCCCTAAATCTCATTATGCGGACACCAGTGACCACGAAATGAGACATTAGGGGCTTTTTGTGATTAATATGGATAATTAATTACCTTGCACCCTATCTAGGAAGGGCAGCCCCCATGATTCCCCTTCGCTCTAAAGTCACCACTGCCGGCCGTAATGCTGCAGGTGCGCGTTCGCTATGGCGCGCAACTGGCATGACCGATAACGACTTCGGCAAGCCGATTATCGCAATTGCCAACTCTTACACTCAGTTCGTTCCCGGTCACGTGCACCTGAAGGACGTTGGCGACATCGTCGCAGAAGCTGTAACCGCAGCCGGTGGCGTCCCCCGTGAGTTCAACACCATTGCTGTCGACGACGGAATTGCGATGGGCCACGACGGCATGCTCTACTCGCTGCCGTCCCGTGAGATTATTGCTGACTCTGTCGAGTACATGGTCAACGCTCACACCGCTGACGCATTGGTCTGTATTTCCAACTGTGACAAGATCACGCCGGGCATGCTCAATGCGGCTCTGCGTCTGAATATCCCGGTGGTCTTCGTTTCCGGCGGGCCGATGGAATCGGGATCGTCGATTGTTATCGATGGCGTCGTCAAGCCCGGCTCTGACCTCGTCTCGGCTATTTCTGCATCCGCGAACGACAAGGTCGATGACAAGAACCTGCTCGACATCGAGCGCTCGGCATGCCCGACCTGCGGATCGTGCTCGGGCATGTTCACTGCAAACTCGATGAACTGCCTGACCGAGGCCCTCGGCCTGTCCCTGCCGGGTAACGGTTCTACCCTGGCAACTCAGCAGGCGCGTCGCGATTTGTTCACGCGCGCCGGTGAACTGATTGTGGACCTGGCGAAGAGCTACTACCACGATGGTGACGAGTCCGTGCTGCCGCGCAACATCGCCAACCGCGACGCGTTTGTCAACGCAATGACGCTCGACGTTGCCATGGGCGGTTCCACCAACACGGTGCTGCATATTCTCGCTGCCGCCCAGGAGGGCGAGATCGACTTCGACCTCTCCGACATCGACGCGATTTCCCGCCGCGTGCCTTGTCTGTCCAAGGTGGCACCGAACTCGGACTACTACATGGAGGACGTCCACCGCGCCGGTGGTATTCCAGCCATCCTCGGCGAACTGCGCCGCGCGGGCCTGCTGCAAATGAATGTCCGCTCCGTTCACTCCCCATCTCTGGAGGAGCACCTGGACAACTGGGATATCCGCGGCGGCAAGGCCACTGACGAAGCGATTGAACTGTTCCACGCAGCCCCTGGCGGCGTGCGCACCACCGAGCCGTTCTCCACATCCAACCGCTGGGAGAGCCTGGATACGGACTCCGAAAATGGCTGCATCCGCGACTTCGACCACGCCTACACGAAGGAAGGCGGTCTGTGTGTCCTGCGCGGCAACATCGCCGAGGACGGCGCTATCCTGAAGACCGCCGGTATCGGCGAGGATCAGTTCCACTTCGAGGGCACCGCTCGCGTCGTAGAAAGCCAGGAAGAGGCTGTCTCGGTCATCTTGAACCGCACCTTGCAGCCGGGCGAAGTTCTCTTTGTCATCTACGAGGGTCCTTCCGGCGGCCCGGGCATGCAGGAGATGCTGCACCCGACCGCATTCATCAAGGGCGCTGGCCTGGGTAAGGTCTGTGCACTGGTCACCGATGGTCGCTTCTCCGGGGGTTCCTCCGGACTGTCTATCGGCCACGTTTCCCCGGAGGCCGCTGCCGGCGGCGCAATCGGTCTCGTCCGCAACGGCGACCCGGTGTACATCGATGTCGCTGAACGACGCCTTGAGATTCAGGTGTCCGACGAGGAGCTGGCCGCTCGTCGCGATGAGGAGCTCAAGCGCGATAAGCCATTTACTCCGCACAAGCCGCGTCCGCGCAAGGTCTCCAAGGCGCTGCGCGCATACGCCAAGATGGCGTCCAGTGCGGATAAGGGCGCGATCCGCATTGTCGACTAGCTAGATCAAACCCGTTTAAAGGCCTGTGCTTACCGCACGGGCCTTTGGCGTTTCTAGAGTGGCTTTGCGCCCAGTCTTCTGCGTGGGCTTCACCAAATCCCGGTACTCGACGTCGGCAATCCCCTCAGCGACGTCCTCGGTGTGTGCATATTTGCCGCCCTCGGTAATGGCCGCCATTACATATCCGGGGCCAAAAACAACGGAAGAGTGCCACGAACGCCGGTTGGACCAGCCCATTTTCGCGCCTTCAGAGCCGGGCAGCCCGGCAAGACCAAAATTCTGTCGATAGCCATCGGCAGCAATCGGCGACCAGTGTCGCATCGCCTCGAGCACCTCAGAATTAGGATGCTTCAGACGAAGCTGGGAAATAAAAGACACCACATCTTCCGCGGTGGTCCTCGATACTCCCCACTTTTCTCCGCCGGAAGTGTTGAACAGGCCGTACTCGGTCGCAATGGAATCGACCGATTCCGGGTACTTCCGGTAAAAGTCGGCGGCCAAATCGTCGTCGGAACGCGAAATCATCTTTTCGACGCGCTCGGCATCGTCGGCAGTGCCGTGTTCGAGCACATACTGACCGATATACAACTTAATCAGGGATAGCGCCGGCAGCGGGCGTTGCGATGCCTGGCTGCTGTACCCCACGCCCACCGGCTCGTAGCTCACCGCCATTTGCGTGCGCGGGTCAGTCTCAATCAACCCTTCGGCGTTGAGGTTCATGCGCGGCAGACTCACCTCATGAGTCGGCCAGGCGCTTGCCGACGAGACGGAGGCTGCAACCTCATTGTGCTCGCCGGCAGCGGCTGTCGAAGGTGAGTGAATCGACGTTGTAGCGCCTATCGAAGACATGAAAAAGACCACCGCGAGGGTGGTCTTTAGTACGTGTCTCGACTTTGGCATAGGGGGCATTGTACCCCGGCCCTAACGGAGAACCTAGTTTAGGTCGCTCGACTGTTTGTGCAGCTGCGAGCCGCCTTAGCCAACAAACGGCAGCGTGCCGGTCGTCAGCCACCACAGGCCAATTGCTGCGGCGATGGACAGAATTCCGAAGATCCACGACGATGCCAGTGGTCGACGAGCCCAGCCGCGTCCGAAATCGATGCCGATACGGCCCGGGCCGGTGAACTGCAAGCCAAGCGCCATGGCGGTCATCAACAGCTGTAGTTGGAGGTTACTGGAGTCCTGGCCAACGATATTCACACCATTGGCAGAGGTAGCCACATCAAACATGCTGAGGTAGGCGGACAATGCCAGCGCCAACGCCGCGGCCAGCGGTGTCGCGAGACCCAAGATAAGCAGGGCACCCGCGATAAGCTGAACCGTTGGGATGGCAGTGGCCATTACAGGGCCGAGGGCAAAGTTGTTCTGGCTAAACTGTGTCTCCAGCGCAGTGGTGCCACCGGAGTTGCCCCAGCCGAGCAGCGTTGTCAGACCATGGACCAGCAGTAGCGCACCCAATCCAAGACGCAGCAGCAGGAGGCCGAAGTCAGTGGTACCGCGACGGAACTCCGGTTCGTTGTCGTCGTAGAAGTCCGTGTCTTCATCGTCGTCAGCAGCGGCGGTAGTCGTAGCAGCAGTTGCCCCGGCGGCTCCTACGCCTGCTCCTGCAACACCAGCGGCGCCAGCTGCACCAGCGGTATCGCGGGACGCAGCCGGTTCAGCGAAATCCGATTCATCGAAATACTGAGTCTCAGCTGCGGAATTGCGTGAAGAGTCATAGGTCGGCTCCGCCTCATCGTCGAATGCTGGCTGTGCTTCCGACTTATTTGCAGTAGCTCCCGCTGCGGACGCTCCTGCCGCTTCAGAAGCCGAGAAGGCTTGCGTCGGCTGGCTGAAATCCTCGTCTGAATCAACGCGCTCACTACGAGCCGGCTGCTCAAAGATTTCGGTTGCCTCCGACTCCGGGGCCACCTCCGACTCTTTATCAGCCGCGGGCGCTGACTCAGTTTCAGCCTGTTCATCCCGCGGCGAAGGCTTACCGGCAGGGCTAATCACCTGAGGTGCCGTGCGGCCTGCAGCGGCGTAGGCGTCGTAGCGCTTCTTCGGCTCATCCTGAACTTCAGGCTCCGGTTCCGAGCTCGGCTCAACCTCTGTCTCTGCCACTGTCTCTGATGCAGCGGTAGGTTCCGGAGTCAGGTTTTCTTGGTCTGCCTCCGACTCCTCCGCTACGCGCTTTTCCGGCACACCCGGAAAAACCTGCGTTGCGGTGTTGTCGCTGTCATCACGGTTGGTTTCTTCGTTCATTGGCTCAGCGAGCTTGCGGTAGGTCGGGACGTCGAGATCGTCATCGAATCCGTCCTCCACATTCTCGAGGGCGCGGTCGTTCGGGTACTTCTCTGAGTCGCTCACATCGTCCACATTAAATCTACTGCCTCACTTTTGGTCGCAGGCGTGGCCGTGAAACGAGGCTGTATTGTGTATGCCTATGGGATTCCACCTCGTCCACACCAGCAGTGCACAGGCTCGCGCTCGCGGGCGGCGTCGTCGTGCTGCGCTCGCCGCTGGTGTCATCGGGATGGTCTCTCTTTCCGGCTGCATGAGTGCCTCGAACGCGCTTGAGTTGCCGTTTACGGAAGACAAGTCAGAGCCGACGGGCATTGCCATGCCGAAGTTTTCCTCCCCTGATTTGCCCTCTACCCCGGTCCCAACCACGGAAAGCAAAGCCAAAGACAAAGGTCCCTGCGACCTCGACGATGTCACTCTCGCGGCCTGCCTACCGCTTACCACCGCGCTAGCCTCAACCGGCCCTGGGGAGGCTCTCGTCGCCACCGACGACGGTGCACTCACCGTTGTCGCACCGGGTAAGACACCGCGTGAGGTCGCACGGCTCGGCGCCCCTGCAAAACAACTGCTGCCCAGTCCCTCGGTTGAAGAGGACCGTCAGGTCTTTGTTTTGCGTAACGACGACACCATTGCGCGCGTCACCCTCGTGGAGGGCAGCACCGCTGATGTGCGCGAACTTCCGGACCTCAGCGAGCCCGGCATTCTCGGAATCTATTTTGACCGAACTTCGGACACCCTGTCCCCGCGCAAATTGCTCGTGGGAGATCCAGGCATTGAGTTTCAGCAGTTCTGCCATGGTCCGGACGGAATGCCGCCGTTGGCAACCGCCATTCTCGACGGCACCCCACAGCTGGTTCAGCTCACCGGCCCTGTGATTAACCCCCTCGGCGGTGTGGACCTGAACGATTCCATCGGTGGATGCGCAGTGATGGGTGACCGCGTGGTCATTGCCATCCCAGACGCGCAGAAGGTCATCTCCATGCCGGTGGGTCCGAAGTCAAGTGGGCCCGACGCGGCGTGGGAGGTCAAGGGTTCCCCTGAAGTGCTTGTCGACGGCGACTTCGGCCACATCTCGTATGTAGCGGCTGTCGCAGCGAATCAGGGTATTGAAGTTTGGGGTGCCACGACCAACAAAACCGCCGGGGCACAACCGTCGGAGTCCGACGAACGCGTCGTCAGACTGCCGAGCGATGGTGCCGCCGGCGGTTCCCCGGATTAGCTTTCAGGGAGGCTAGCTCAGCTTCTTCGCAATCAGCTGGTTGACCTGAGCCGGGTCTGCCTTGCCGCGGGTGGCCTTCATGACCTGCCCCACGATGGCACCGACGACCTTCTTGTTGCCAGCTCGGTACTTCTCGACGATGTCCGGGTTAGCAGCCAGTGCATCGTCGACGGCCTTCTCAATAGCACCGTCGTCGCGAACGACCTCCAGGCCACGGGCAGCAACGACCTCATCAACATCGCCCTCGCCTGCGAGCACGCCGTCGACGGCCTTACGGGCCAGCTTGTTGGTCAGCTTGCCCTCTTCAATCAGTGCAATCACACGTGCAACCTGTGCCGGGGTAATCGCGAGCTCAGCCAGCTCCACGCCTGCCTCGTTGGCCTTCTGTGCCAGGTAAGCGACCCACCAGGAACGAGCCTCAGCCGGGCCGGCACCAGCCTCAACGGTGTCGACAATCAGGTCGAGAGCGCCGGCGTTAACCAAGTCGCGCATTTCCTCGTCCTTCAGACCCCACTCTTCCTGAATACGGGCACGACGCACCCACGGCAGCTCCGGCAGAGTTGCGCGGATTTCCTCCACCCACTCACGCGGCGCAATCACAGGTGGCAGATCCGGGTCGTTGAAGTAGCGGTAATCCGACTGCGATTCCTTCGGGCGGCCCTTGGAGGTCGTGCCGTCGGTCTCCTGGTAGTGGCGGGTTTCCTGAACGATCTCCTCGCCATTAGTAATCGCAGCAGCCTGGCGCTGCATCTCGTAGCGAACAGCCTGTTCAACCGACTTCAGGGAGTTGATGTTCTTAGTCTCGGTACGAGTGCCGAACTCCTCCTGGCCGATTGGGCGCAGGGAAACGTTGGAGTCCACACGCATCGAGCCCTGGTCCATGCGGGCATCGGAGACACCGAGGGACTTCACCAGGTCACGCAGCGCAGAAACGTACGCACGAGCAACCTCTGGGGCACGCTCCCCTGCACCGAGAATTGGCTTAGTAACGATCTCAATCAGCGGAATACCTGCGCGGTTGCAGTCCACCAGCGAACGCGTGGCGCCGTGAATACGACCATCGGCACCGCCCAAGTGCGTCAGCTTGCCGGTGTCTTCTTCCATGTGAGCGCGCTCGATTTCGACACGGAACTCCGTGCCGTCGTCAAGCTGAACGTCAAGATATCCGTCGTAGGCGATTGGTTCGTCGTACTGCGAAATCTGGTAGTTCTTCGGCTGGTCCGGGTAGAAGTAGTTCTTGCGCGCGAAGCGGGAGGACTCAGCAATCTCGCAGTTCAGCGCCAGGCCAATCTTGATGGCCCACTCAACGCCCTGACGGTTAACCACAGGCAGCGCGCCAGGTAGGCCGAGGCTGCAGGGATCGACGTTGCTATTCGGCTCGGCACCAAAGTGCGCCGAGGAGGAGGAGAACATCTTGGTATTCGTCGAGAGCTCGACGTGAACCTCCATGCCCATTACCGGGTCAAAACGTTCGAGGACCTCATCAAAGTCCATCAAGTCATCAGCGTATGCAGCGGTCATGTTTGTAGAGTCTACTAGCGATGGCCCCGCACGCGTGCCCTAGGGTATAAGTCGTGCCCGGAGTTAACGAACACCCACCGATTCCACCGACGTCAGCACGCGATACGCCAACGTTCCGCGACGCCGCTGACCGCCACCGCGCAGGCGCTACTTTCGACAACGACCTGCAGGAAAGCGCCGACGGAGCCACGGGCTACCACCGCGTGCGCCCCGGATATCCTCCAACCGTCATCGAAGCGCTTACCCGTCTCGCACCGCACCCACAGGTAGTCGCCGATATCGGCGCCGGCACTGGAAAGCTCACCGCCTCGCTTGCCGACGTCTACCGCGATGCCACCCTGCTGGCACTCGATCCCTCCACCGCGATGCGGCAAGCACTGATGCACAATGTGCCAGCGGCGGAATGCCTGGAAGGCACTGCGGAGCGCACGGGACTGGAGCCCAACAGCGTCGATGTAGCAACATGTGCGCAGACATGGCACTGGGTGGACCCGACAGCTGCAGGTAAAGAACTCACTCGGGTGCTACGCGCGGATGGCGTGGCTATGTTGGTGTGGAACACCTTGGATGTTTCCGTACCGTGGGTGCATCGGCTCAGCCGCATAATGCACGCCGGCGACGTGTTGCGTCCCGGCTTCTACCCCGAGGTTGACCCGGAGCTGGAGCTAGTCGATGAGGTGCGTCTGGCCTGGGAGCAGACACTGACCATCGAGGACATCGTGCTGCTGGCACGAACCCGTTCCTATTGGCTTCGTTCCAAGCCCGCCACTCGCGCCAAGGTGGAGGCGAACTTGCATTGGTATCTCCACGAACACTTGGGGCACACATACGAAGAAGGCATCGCCCTTCCCTACCGGTGCGATGCCTTCTATTTTCAAGCTGCCTAAATTTTCGAGCTGCCTAGTCGCGCTAGTTACTTTTCTTTCTTCGGCTTAGGGTGAGCCACGCGCTTGAATGCATTCTTAGTCTGTCCGGCAAGCTTCTTCGGCGCAGTGGCTGTGGCCTCGCCGGGGAAGGAGTCCCTCGCGGTCTCGCGAGGATTGTCATCATCGGAGGCTTCCTCGATTTCGGAAAGCTTCTCCAGGCGCTCATTATCCTTTTCTACGATGCGCTCGGCGTCATCCTCGGTGAATTCAACATTATCGTCGCTGACCAGTTCCTCGACGATGTCGTCGCGGACGCTCTCCTGAAGATCGACGTTGGAAATGTTGGAGTTGGCCAAAGCGCGGTCGAGCTTCTTCTGATCGGCGGTGGTGAACTTCTTGTTCGGATGCATCTTCCGGAGTGCGAGCTTCCGGATACGACCGCGGCGCTTCGACTCCTCCATCAGCTTGTTGCGTCCTGCCAGGTACGCACCGCACAGAATCACGATTAGGGCGATACCGACATAGCCTAGTGCCGGGTAAATGGAGCCAACCAGAGCCTTGAACCCAAAGAAACTTAGGCCAAAGCCAATCAGCACGGTCACGATGAATACCAGGCGGAAACGGTGCGGGGTATTGCGTGTTAGGCGGCGGCCCAGCGCGTAGAACATGCCAATGGCCGTGTTAAAAATCATGGCGTAGATGATGATTGCCATCACGGTACCCAGGACCGGGTGGATGTCATTGACGATTGCCAGGGTCGGCATATCTTCGTGGCCAACATCCTTGACCTTGAAGAAGAGGGCAAAGGTCACCAGCGTCAGCAGACCTGCATAGATGCTCCCGCCCATGAGACCACCGATGCCAGCTTCACGCGGGTTCAGGTAGCTACCGCCGATGACAATCGACATCGATACGGCCACCATCACACAGAAACCGACATAGTTCAGGGCAGAAATAGACCAGTGTGGCAGCGATGTCGACAGTTCATTGGTGTACTGCGCGGCCTCCGACATCGACGTGTCGGTGGTGAACAAAGTGTAGATACCGGCTCCAAGCAGGAACACGATAATGAATGGAGTGATCATGCCAATCACGCGGCTGACCTTGTCGGCATCCAGCATGCCTACACCCAAAGTCAGGGCAACCATGATGACGGCGCCGATCCACACCTCAAGTCCGAACTGCTGGTTCAAGTTCGCACCGGCACCGGCGAACATGACGAAGCCGGTACAGAACAGCGTGATCATCACGGCGATATCCAAAATCTTCGAAACCCAACTGCGGGTGATTACGTCGAAGACCTCGGAGTGCTCATCAGCCTGCAAGTAGCTGGCAATTGACAGCACTGCCAGGCCACTGGCAATCATCACGACGGAGGCAAGTACCACGCCCCACAAGCCGTTAGTGCCAAATGCCACGAAGTACTGCATCATTTCCTGGCCGGATGCGAATCCGGCACCGACAGTTAGGCCGACAAAGGCCATCGCGATTGTTGTGGCTCTTTTCCACATAACGAGAAAATCCTAAATATAAGTCTATTTTTCAAAAACCGGAACCTTCCAAAGCATACTGCCCGAGCTGGTGATTGATACACCAGCTCGGGCAGTATGCCTATTTTGTTACGAAGATGTGCCTAAATGTTTAGCAACGCGTGCTTAACCGACGCGTTTAACCAAACAGCGCAGCAGCTGCGCGGTAACGGCCATCCGGCACAACCTTCAACTCAGCAACCGCATCGTCGATGTCGATACGCTCGATGTTCTCACCGTGCAGAGCGACGATCTTGCCGAAGTCCCCCTCGTGTACTGCTCGGGTGGCGTGGACACCGTAGCGGGTAGCAAGCACGCGGTCGTACGCAGTCGGCGTACCGCCACGCTGAATGTGACCCAGCACCGTGGTGCGAACGTCGTACCCGGTGCGCTTCTTAATCTCCGCACCAATAACCTGACCAATGCCGTTGAAGGTTTGGTGGCCGAACTGGTCGACACCGCCCTCTTCGTACTCCATGGTGCCCGGCTTCGGGGTGGCGCCCTCAGCGACGACGATAATGCCGTACTTCTCACCCATCTGGAAACGGCGCTCCATCGACTTCACAATCTCGTTGATGTCGAATGGCTTTTCCGGAATGACAATGTGGTGAGCACCGCCGGCCATACCCGCATGCAAAGCGATCCAGCCCACGTGTCGACCCATGACCTCAACAATCATGACGCGCTGGTGGGATTCCGCAGTGGTGTGCAGACGGTCAACCGCGTCGGTGGCAACAGCCACAGCCGTGTCGAAACCGAAGGTGTAGTCCGTACCGTTGACGTCATTATCAATAGTCTTCGGAACACCGACGACCGGCACCCCATTGTCCGAAAGCCACTTGCCGGCCTTCAGCGTACCTTCGCCACCGATTGGGATCAGGGCATCGATGCCCGCATCAGAGAGATTTTCCTTGATGCGGTCGAGGTTAGACATGAGAATGTCCGGATGCACGCGGCCGGTGCCCAGCATCGTGCCGCCACGCAGCAGCATACGGTCAATCCGCTCATCGTCGTAAAGCTGGACCCTACGGTCTTCCATAAGACCAATCCAACCGTCCTCAAAACCGACGACGGTTGAGCCGTACTCGCTCGAGCTGGTACGGACAATTGCACGGATAACGGCATTCAGACCGGGACAATCTCCACCGGAGGTAAGGGTCGCAATTCGCATGATGCCCACCTTAGTCGCGTTAGTCAGTTCGTGCTTGACGGCCTTGGTCGAAACTACTTCTGCAGGTACTCCTGCCCTGGTAGCTCAGACGGTAGCTCCATCTTCGTCGTCACCTCCGACGCCGGCACAAGACCATATTCCTCGAGCGCCTTGCGCACGTACTCTGCGGCATCGACGTTCAGCGGAGACTCCGTCCACAATGCAATCGGCAGGTTAATAAAGCGGTTCTCCTTGACCGCCTCGAGATCCTTCGTTGCCGGATTCGTGCGCAAAACCTTGATTTTCTCTTCGAAGGTCTGACCTGGGTAGTCCACAAGCGCGATGAAGTCAGGATTCATCTCCGCGACATGCTCCCAGGAGGTCGTAGTCCAAGTGTCCTTAATCGACTCGGTCGCATTGATTGCACCGGCCTTTTCCAGGATGCCCTGCGGTGCGCCAAAGGAACCCGAGGTAAATAGTGCTTCACCGACAGAATCAAAGAGGAAGCCCACTGGCTTCTTATCTCCCTTTGGCGCGGCATCCAGGGCTTGCAGTCGGTTATCAATATCTGCAATAACCTTGTCGCCCTCACCGTCGTGTCCGGTCAAGGTAGCGATATTCTTCAAATCAATTTTGACAGCTTCCCACGGATCCACCAGACCACGAGTATGCCCCGGGTCGCCACTGCCTTCCTTGCCCGCCGAGGCTGCGTCACCAGTACGACAAGATTCCGTCAGGGTGTAGGCACCGATACCGTGCTCGGAAAGCGATTCCGGGGTAATGCCCTTGTCTTCACTAAAGCCATAGCCCCAGCCCGCCAGCATCACATCCGGTTCGGCCGCAATGACCTGCTCCAGATTCGGGTATTCCTTCGCAACTTCTGGCTTCTGCGCAATTGCATCGCCATAAGCTGCGGTCAACACCGGCAGATGCGAGGCCATAGAGCTCACCGCTGTGATCTCATCCGCAGCACCGACAGCCAGCGCCAGCGAAGCAATATTGCCGTCATTAATCAGCAGCTTTTTAGCTACACCCGGGTAGCTGACTTCTTCACCGCAGTTGGTGAGGGTAAGGCCTGACGACGAGGCCTGCGTTCCCTCATCAGAGCCACAGGCGGCGGCTCCGAATGCCAGAGCAGCCACAGCGATACCAGCTGCTGAGGCACGAAGGGGACGTCGGAAAGCATGTGCGTTATTCAAGGGAGTACTCCTAGTTGATGGTGGCAGCATCCAGCTCGCTATCGATTGCGAGGTGGCGGCGGCCAGCGGGGGAATTGAGCTGACAGGATTCAACCTGAAAGATTTGGGCGACAAAGTCGCGGGTAAGCACTTCTGCGGGAATGCCGTCGGCCGCGATACCGCCGTCCGCGACCACGATGACGCGGTCGAAGTGGTTCATCACCAGGTCCAAGTCGTGGATCGCGGCAATGACACACGCTCCGCTGGAGCGGGCCAGACGGAGGACGGATTGTTGATGGCGCACGTCGAGGTGGTTAGTGGGCTCGTCGAGAAGCATGATTGGCGAGTCCTGGGCGATGGCACGCGCCAGACACACGCGACGACGTTGCCCACCCGAGAGTTGCCCACACAGGCGTTGCGCAACCGCTTCCAACCCCACGAGCTCCAGCGCACGGTCGACGTGGGAATTGTCCTCGGCGGTGTTGCCACCAAAAAGGCGCTGGTAGGGCAAGCGCCCCAGGGAGACAAAGTCGCGCACGCGCATTTCGGCGGGTGGAACCTCGTTTTGCGCGACGAAAGCCAGATCGCGGGCGCGGTGCTTCGAGCTGATTGAGCTCATCGATTTGCCGTTAATCTCGACCTCGCCCGTGGC
The DNA here is from genome assembly GCF_001807075.1 of Corynebacterium sp. HMSC14B06. Lineage (NCBI taxonomy): Bacteria > Bacillati > Actinomycetota > Actinomycetes > Mycobacteriales > Corynebacteriaceae > Corynebacterium > Corynebacterium sp. HMSC14B06. The sequence goes on from NZ_KV787362.1 coordinate 124,227, forward strand.
CGGTTTCGTGATTCCACCGAGCGCACGCAGCAACGTGGATTTACCCGCGCCGTTAACACCAATGATGGCGGTCATGGGTTCTGCACCGAAGTTGAGGTTGACTCCGCTGACAATGGTGCGCCCAGCGATATCACAGCGCATATCTTTAGCGGCGAGTACAGATTTTGGTAGAGCGCTCATTTACTCAGCACCTCCGTAGCTGTAGTGCGAGCGGCTCATGAGGTAGAGGAAAAGTGGTGCGCCAACCAATCCCGTGACTACTCCCAGCGGCATTTCCTGGCTTCCGCCCACTACGCGCGCGATGATGTCCACCCAGATGAGAAACAGTCCACCCATGAGGGCAGCAACCGGTAGGACAACGCGGTGCGTGGCCCCTACCAAGATGCGGGTCAAGTGTGGAATCACCAGGCCGACAAACCCGATGCCGCCAGAGACCGCAACGAGCGTGCCAACGAGGACAGCCTGGAGCACAAATACCTGTGTGCGTAGCCGAGAAACATCAATACCTACGGCCGCTGCGGTGCTCTCACCAGTTGCCAGCGCATCCAGATGACGGGCTTTGACCAGGAAAAACAACAGTACTGCGATGAGGACAATGAGCGGGAAGAGCGTCTTCAGCCATGTCGCACCGGCAACAGAGCCCAGCATCCAAAACATCACGGACTGCGCGGCCCTCGGGTCTGGACCAGCGAAGACCATGAAGCTACTCAGCGCGGAAAACGCAGCGGAGAGCACAACGCCGGAGAGCACCAAACGCAGCGGAGTCAGCCCACCGCCTGCAGTGGCGAAAGCACCGACCGCGAGGGTGGCCATTACTGCACCGAGGAGTGCACCGAATGTCAGCGGCGCGATGGGGCTACCGGAGAAAGCACCAAAGATAATCACCGCGGTCGCACCGGCACCGGCGCCGGCGGAAATACCTAGCAGATATGGGTCTGCCAACGGGTTACGGACCAATGTCTGCATAGCCACACCGGAGACAGCTAGCCCCGCCCCTACAATCGCTGCGAGAATACCCCGGGGAGCGCGGAGATTCCAGACGATGGTGTCCGAACTGGCGGGCACAGATTCATCGAGCTCAATGCCGAAGATGTGATGCGAAATGACCTGTGTCGTGGTGGACCAGGTGATATCCGCCGAGCCGAAGACCACCGCAGCGACCAGACTGACGGCAATGGCTATGACAATGACCAGCCCATAGATCCAAGGCATAAACCGCGGTGGGTTTTTAAATCTAACTCTCTCCATGTTTGCGTTCCTGCGTATGTATGAAACTCTCCCCGACACGACAACAACCGCCGCTCTCCCACTTCAGTGAGAAAACGACGGTTGCAGAAAACCGACTAAGGCTTATTGAGCGTCTTTATGCAATCGAGCCGCGAACCTTTTCGTAGGCAGCGCCGACCTTGTACAGACGATCGTCACCGTGGCGCGGAGCCATAATCTGCAGGCCTACCGGCAGGCCGGTGTCTTCAGCCAGGCCCGACGGCACGGACATGCCACACATGCCGGCCAGGTTGAGCGGCAGAGTACACAGGTCGAACATGTACATGCTCAGCGGGTCGTCAACCTTCTCGCCCAACTTAAACGCAGTGGTCGGAGTGGTCGGCGAGATCAGGACATCTACCTGTTCGAAGGCCCGCTCGAAGTCCTGCTGAATCAGGGTACGGACGCGCTGTGCCTGGATGTAGTAGGCATCGTAGTAACCGACCGATAGCGCGTAGGTACCAATGATGATGCGTCGCTTAACCTCATCGCCGAAACCAGCGGCACGGGTCATAGCCATGACCTCATCGGCCGAGTGCGAACCGTCATCACCAACACGCTGGCCGTAACGCATGCCGTCGAAACGAGCCAGGTTGGAGCTGACCTCACACGGCAGAATCAGGTAGTACGCGCTCAGTGCGTGGTCGAAGTTCGGGCAATCGACCTCGACCACCTCTGCGCCAGCTTCCTTAAGCTTGTCGACGGCCTCGTGGAAGCTGTCCAGTACGCCGGCCTGGTAACCCTCGGTGCGGTCGAACTGCTTGACGATGCCGACCTTAACCCCCGTGAGGTCACCGGTAGCACCTTCCTTGGCAGCAGCAACCACATCGGCAATCGGCTGCTCCGTGGAAGTCGAGTCATTCTCGTCGTGACCAGCAATGATTTCGTGCAGCAGCGCGGTGTCCAGAACGGTTCGCGCGGTCGGCCCACCCTGATCCAACGAGGAGGCGCAAGCGACCAGGCCGTAGCGGGATACCGTGCCATAGGTCGGCTTCACGCCGACCGTTGCGGTCAGAGCTGCTGGCTGACGAATCGAGCCACCGGTGTCAGTACCGATAGCCAGCGGAGCCATACCGGAGGCCAGCGCCGCGGAAGAGCCACCACCGGAACCGCCTGCGGTGCGCTCAACATCCCACGGGTTGTGAGTCGGGCCGTAAGCGGAGTTTTCAGTCGACGAGCCCATGGCGAACTCATCCATGTTGGTCTTACCCAGAATTGGGATGCCAGCTGCACGCAGCTTGGCAGTAACCGTTGCGTCGTAAGGGCTCATGTAGCCCTCGAGCATCTTGGAAGCGCAGGTGGTCGGCGCATCGGTGGTAGTGAAGACATCCTTCAGCGCCAGCGGAACACCGGCCAGCGCGGAGGCCGGCTCCTCGCCAGCATCCAGCGACTCATCGACCTTGCGAGCTGCAGCCAGGGCCTCTTCGGCACCGACGTGCAGGAATGCGTGAATGTCCTCATCAATTGCCGCGATACGGTCGAGGAACGCCTGGGTGACCTCTACCGAGGTCAGCTCACGAGCGTGAATCTTCTGTGCGAGCTCAAAAGCGCTCAGCCCCAGAATCGGGTCCTCAGCAACAGCGGCATGCAGGTTCGGGTTAGCTGCAATCATTTCTTCCACGTACTCCTACTCGCCGAGAATCTGGGGAACTTCGAAGCGCTGGCGGTCCTGCGACGGCGCCTGGTCCAGCGCCTGCTCCGCAGTCAGCGTCGGCTTGACGACGTCCTCGCGCATCACACCGGACAGCGAAGAGGGGTGACTCATCGGTTCAACATCATCCGCAGCCACCTTTTGAACGGCCTGGACGTGGTTAATAATGCCGTCGATCTGACCGGCGAACTCGTCGAGTTCCGCGTCAGTCAGAGCCAGACGGGACAATCGCGCTAGGTGGGCGACCTCATCGCGTGAGATAGCTGGCACGCTAGTACCCCTTTCATTTCTTCGTACGAAGCTAGTGCACAGAAGTTTAGTTGAAACTGATTTTGAACCGCGCGAGCGGGCTGTACTTGCCAACAGTAGTCGTTGTCGCCAAGTAGTTGTCCGCAGGGTCTTACATTTCAAAGGTTTACCCTGTAGCCTAAATCACTACTTCTATAGTTACACCGCAAGCATCACTATCAATTATTCGAAAGGTTGTGCACACAGCCATGAGTTACCTCCTTCGCATCCAGCTTCCCGACGAACCAGGCGCACTTGGCTACGTCGCGGCTGCCCTGGGCGAAGTAGAAGGTGATATTCGCAGTGTCGATGTCGTAGATTACGGCGCTAATGGCGTTGTTGTTGACGACATCGTGGTTGACCTGCCCATGGGCCTGCTACCAGACACACTGATTACAGCGGCTCAGTCCATTAGCGGAGTGGAAGTCGATTCAATTAGGCCTTTCTCCGGCTCGGTTGACCGCCGCGGACAGATTGCACTGCTGGCCAAGTTCTCACAGCACACGAAGAACTTGGATCGTGCCCTCGGAGATGTCGTCGACGGCCTGCCTCAGACTATGACTGCCGGCTGGGCTATCGTCCTCGGCGAACAGAGCGATGGCCGCTGGGTACGTCGCGCTTCCTCTACCGCTGCTCCAGAGGATAACGGCCGGACTCTGCCGGAAGCCCCAATTGACTCGCCGCGAAACCTGGATCCGGACGAGGAAACGTGGCTGCCGGAGGACTGGACAGTTATGGACTCCTCCATTGCCGCCACTCCGATGGGCAAGGGCCTCGTTCTCGTTATTGGCCGGCCCGGCGGGCCGGACTTCCTACCAAGTGAGGTTGAGCACTTGGGCCGGATTGGCACGATTGTCGGCGCAATCATCGACTAGCAGCGGCTAATGGGCTGCCCTCTTCTGAGGGCAGCCCCCTTCCGCTCGAAGCTCTTACCCTATGGCTCCTCCCCTATGGAGCGCAGTGATTCACGCTTAGCGGTAAAGTCTGGAAATGATACCAGTCAATAAGGAGCTTCTTTGATGTCGAACTTGAGTGACCTCGTCGGATCCCACGTGCGTGCCGAATCCGGCCGTGTCCCCCAGTCGTCCACTGAGATGGAATTCTGGTCCGGTCTGTCACGGGTTGTTGTCGATGACCTAGCGGACAACTGGCAGCGCACCACGGAGGCATACGCTGCTACCCGCCAGCAGCACTACTTCTCCGCCGAGTTCCTCATGGGTCGCGCCCTGCTGAATAACCTGCTCAATGCAGGTCTGGTGGATGAGGCCTCTGCTGCCGTGAAAAAGTACGGCAAGAATCTGACAGACGTGCTCGAGGCTGAACACGACGCCGCTCTCGGTAACGGTGGCCTGGGTCGTCTGGCCGCCTGCTTCCTGGATTCCTGTGCCACGCAGAATCTGCCGGTGACCGGTTATGGCATCCTCTACCGCTACGGTCTGTTCAAGCAGACCTTCGAAGATGGCTTCCAGGATGAGCACCCGGACCCGTGGATGGAAGAGGGCTACCCCTTCGTCATTCGTCGCGAGGAACTGTCCAAGATTGTCACCTTTGATGACTTGGTGGTGCGCGCTGTTCCATATGACATGCCAATTACCGGCTACGGCACCGATAACGTCGGCACGCTGCGCCTGTGGCACTCGGAGCCGATGCGTGAGTTCGACTATGACGCCTTCAACTCGCAGCGCTTCACCGACGCCATTGTCGAACGGGAGCGCGTCCATGACCTGTGCCGCGTGCTCTACCCGAATGACTCGACCTATGACGGCAAGGTCCTGCGTGTCCGCCAGCAGTACTTCTTCGTCTCCGCTTCGCTGCAGACGATGATCGATTCTTACATCGAGAATCACGGCGAGGACCTGCGCGATTTCCACAAGTACAACTCCATTCAGCTCAATGACACCCACCCGGTGCTCGCTATCCCAGAGCTGATGCGTCTGCTCCTGGATGAGCACGATATGAGCTGGGACGACGCCTGGAACGTCGTGTCCAACACCTTCGCCTACACCAACCACACCGTTCTGGCAGAAGCGTTGGAGACCTGGGAATACTCCATTTTTGACCGTCTCTTCGGCCGCGTTCTGGAGATCACCCGCGAGATTGACCGCCGCTTCCGCGAAGACCTGGCGGAGCGCGGCTTCGACCAGGGCAAGATTGACTACATGGCGCCGATTTCTCACGGTCGCATCCACATGGCGTGGATCGCCTGCTACGCCGCGTACTCCATCAACGGTGTTGCTGCCCTGCACACGGAGATTATTAAGCGCGAAACGTTGAAGGACTGGCACGATATCTGGCCGGAGCGCTTCAACAACAAGACCAATGGCGTCACCCCGCGCCGCTGGCTCAACCAGTGCAACCCGCGCCTGTCGGCACTGCTGACTCGCCTGTCGGGTTCGGACGCCTGGGTCACTGACTTGGACAAGCTCGCTGAGCTCGAAAAGTTTGCTGACGACGAGGCCGTGTTGCGTGAGATTCTCGACATCAAGCACGAGAACAAGAAGGACTTCGCCACCTGGCTGGAGCACCGCCAGGGTATTTCGGTGAACCCGGACGCCATCTTCGATACCCAGATTAAGCGTCTGCACGAGTACAAGCGCCAGCTTCTCAACGCGCTCTACATCCTCGATCTCTACTACCGCATCAAGGAAGACCCAGCGCTGGACGTGCCACCGCGCGTGTTCATCTTCGGTGCCAAGGCCGCCCCAGGCTACGTTCGCGCGAAGGCCATCATTAAGTTCATCAACGCTATCGCGGACAAGGTCAATAACGATCCGGACATGGACGGTCGCCTGCAGGTCGCTTTCGTTGAGAATTACAACGTCACCCCGGCAGAGCACATCATCCCGGCCACCGACGTCTCCGAGCAGATTTCCACTGCCGGTAAGGAGGCTTCGGGTACCTCGAACATGAAGTTCATGATGAACGGCGCACTGACGCTGGGCACCATGGACGGCGCAAACGTCGAAATCGTCGACGCCGCCGGCGAAGAGAACGCCTACATCTTCGGTGCGCTGGAAGAGGAGCTGCCGGAGCTGCGTCGCACCTACAGCCCGCGTGGCACTTACGAAACGGTGCCGGGTCTCAAGCGCGCGGTCGATTCGCTTGTCGACGGCACTTTTGCTGACGGTGGCAGCGGAATGTTCCACGACCTGCACTTCTCGCTGCTGGAGTCCAACGGGTACGAGCCAGCCGATGTCTACTACGTCCTCGGCGACTTCGCTGACTACCGCGAGACCCGCGACCGCATGGCCGAGGACTACCGCGACGAGCTGGCGTGGGCCAAGAAGTGCTTCCTGAACATCATCCGTTCGGGCCGCTTCTCCTCCGACCGCACTATCCGCGATTACGCCAATGAGGTCTGGAAGCTGGAAGAGACCAAGATTTAGGCCCGGCTGGGTCAAATCCTGGCTGGGCCAAGCCCCAGCTAGGCCTGACCGGTTTCCAGCAATCGCTTGAACCCATCCTCGTCGAGGATGGGCAAGCCCAGCTCCTCGGCCTTTGTGGCCTTGGAACCGGCGTTTTCGCCAACCACCACGTAGTCGGTCTTCTTCGACACCGACCCTGCGGCCTTACCGCCACGGGAGATAACGGCTTCCTTCGCGCTGTCGCGAGTGAAGTCCTCCAAAGAGCCGGTGACTACCACGGTCAATCCCTCTAGCACCTGATCTGGACGATCGGCGACCTCATCGGCCATACGCACACCGGCAGCTTCCCAGCGCTCGACAACCTCGCGGTGCCAGTCCACCTCGAACCAGTCAGCCACGGAATCGCCGATGATCTCGCCAATGCCATCGATGGCCGAAATCTCCTCGCGGCTCGCAGCGCGCAGCGCCTCCATCGAGCCGAACTTCTGTGCCAAGGTCCGCGCCACTGTTGGACCCACATGACGAATGGACAGGCTGACCAATACGCGCCACAGCTCTTTATCCTTAGCTGCCTCGATGTTGGCCAACAGTTTCTTACCATTGGCGTTCAGGGTTTTCCGCGAAGCCGTAGTGTAGACCTCAGTGCCGAGCAAATCTTCCTCGGTGAGGTCGAAGAGGCGGGACTCGTCGGCAAGCACGCCGCGATGAATCAAATCGGCAGCGCCCCTCTCCCCCAGGTTTTCGATATCGAACCCGGAGCGGGAGGCGAGGAATTCAATTCGACGCCGCAGCTGACCTGGACAGTAGCGGGTATTGGGGCAACGCCAATCGGCATCGCTGTCCTTTGCCGGAGCCAAACGAGTACCGCACTCGGGGCAGAGAGTCGGGTAAATGTACTTTCGCTCGCTACCATCTCGGAGATCGGCTACGGGGCCGAGTACCTCTGGAATCACGTCACCGGCCTTGCGGATGGTCACACGGTCCCCGATGAGCACACCCTTTCGGTGCACCTCGGAAGGGTTGTGTAGCGTCGCCATCTCGACAGTTGACCCGGCCACGAAGACCGGCTTCATCACGGCATATGGCGTCGCACGACCAGTTCGGCCGATGGAGACTCGAATGTCCAGCAGGTCCGTGGTGACCTCTTCTGGCGGATACTTGTAGGCAATCGCCCAGCGCGGCGCCCGCGAGGTCGCGCCCAACGCGCGCTGCTCGGAAAGGGAGTCAACCTTGACCACAAGCCCGTCCATCTCGTGGATGGCGTCGTGGCGGTGCTCGCCCCAGTACTGCATCTGCTTAACGACGTCATCCGCGGAATGAACCTGCTTTGTATACGGCGACACGTGGAAACCCCACTCGTCCAAGGCACGATATGCCTCGTGCTGGGACTGTGGACGCCAGCCCTCGATATGACCAATTCCATGGCAAATCATGGACAACCGGCGCTTGGCCACTTCTGCAACATCCTTCTGTCGCAGGGAACCGGCGGCGGCGTTACGGGGGTTGGCAAACGGCTTCTGACCCGCTTCGACGCGATCGGCGTTGATGCGTTCGAACTCTTCCAACGAGATAAAGACTTCACCACGCACCTCGAGCACGTCGGGGATGTTCTCGCCGCTGATTTCATGCGGAATATCTTCGATAGTGCGCGCATTGGCGGTGACGTTCTCCCCCACGCGGCCGTCTCCGCGGGTGGCCGCCCGGACAAGGCGGCCATTCTCATAGACCAGATCGATAGACAGGCCATCGATTTTCAGCTCGGTCAGATACGTGCTGGCCGGGGTGCGGGCCAGCCAGCCGCGCAACTCCTGCTCATCGAAAACATTGTCCAAGCTGTAAAGGCGTTCGAGGTGCTCAACAGGCTCGAACACTTCCCCGTCGGCAGGCGTGTCGACCTGCGCACCGACCTGCTGCGTGGGGCTGTCCGGCACCACCAGATCGGGCCACTGCTCCTCTAACCGCTGCAGTTGACGGAACATCTCGTCGTATTCAGCATCGGAGATAACCGGCTGCGCGGTGTAGTACAGCGCAGCGTTTTCACGAATGCGAGTTGCTAGATCTTGCCACTTCTCCCGGACGTCCGCCGGCGCTGGCTCGGAGGCGGGGGCGCTGGAAAACGAAGACAAATCGGAGGTTGACAGGTCGGAGTTCTCATCGGTCGAGGAAGTCACGTCGCTCATTCTATGTCATTGCCCGGATGCGCCGGAGGACACGGAAATTCTCTTGACCTTGTTCCTGCCCCTCAGCGAATCCGCACTCTCCGCTACAGTTGAGACATGCATAATTTCGATCCGCGACGCATGCTCGCGTTTGATCTGGAGACTACCGGCACGGATCCTCGCACCTGCAAGATTGTCACTTCCGCACTGGTCCGACTGACTGAGCAGGGCAAAGATTCCACCATCATGCTCGCTAATCCCGGTGTCGAAATTCCACAAGCTGCGTCTGATGTGCATGGCATCACCACTGAAAAAGCTCGCGCGGAGGGGCGCCCGCACGATGAAGTGCTAGCGGATACCATTGCCGGCCTTCGAGCTGCCTGGCGCGATGGTCTGACCGTAGTGGCCTATAACGCGGCTTATGATCTGACGGTACTGCGCTCGCAGGATCCCAGTTTTACCGTTGACGGCCTCGTCGTCGACCCCTTTGTGCTGGATAATTACGTCGACCCAGAACGTCGTGAAAAACGCACTTTGACTGATGTCTCCCGCCATTATCAGGTGCGCCTGGACGGGGCACATGATGCCACCGAAGATGCTCTGGCGGCTGCGCGCATCGCATGGGTGATGGCGCGCCACTACCGGGAGCTAACCGAAAAATCAGGGGAAGAGCTGATGGAGCTGCAGGCCGTCGCGTACTACCAGTACAAGAAGAACCTGCAGCAGTACCTGACCGAAAAGGGTAAGGATACGTCGGACTTCACCTTCGGGTGGCCGATGGACTGAGCAGCGACCCCTTCACCCTCCCCGGCTCTCCCAATATCCAGAGTTTTGTGATTATCCAACGGAAACCGAATATCCAAATTTCGGCGGGATATCCAAGTTATCCAAGTCGATGTGGATTATCCATTGCTATGATTGATGCGTGACCACTCGCAGCGACAAGGCCATCTCCATCCCACGCAATCCTTTCCACCCCACATTCGGCCGATCCCCGGCCATCATCGGTGGGCGCGATGTCGAGCTGGACTCGTTTGAGCTGGCTCTGGCGGAAGGCCCCGGTAATCCCTGGCGAACCGCGCTAATTTCCGGTACCCGCGGAATCGGCAAGACGGTACTTCTCAACGAGTTTGAAGCCGCAGCAAAGCAACTGGGATGGATTGTGCTGCGTGCTCACATCGGCTCTGAAATGATTTCTGATCTCACCGATGTCACCATTCCGCGCGCTTTCAGTGCCATTGACAGTGCACCGACGGGCAAGGGCCGTCACCTCACCGGCCTGTCCATCGCCGGCATTGGCGGGTTTAAGACGGAAGTCAGCACTTCTCAGCCCGAGCCCGGCAGGAATCTGCTCAGCCAACTTCAGGATCTCTCGGCTCTCCTCATGCCACAGGGATCCGGCATCTTGCTCACTCTCGACGAGGTGCAAAGTGCAGAACCCGCACAGCTCAACGAAATTGCCCATGCAATCCAGGACCTAAATCGCGACGATGCGGAGATTGCCTTTGTCGCAGCCGGGCTGCCCAGCGGTATCGAAGACTTGCTCCAGCTAGAGGGCGCAACATTCTTACGCCGTGCCGAACGCGTGTCTCTGGGCCGATTGGACGTGGAGACCACCAAGGACATCATTCGCAGAACTGCAGAACTCGGCGAACGCGCGATGACCGAGGATGCCGTCGAGCTGGCCGCTGAACTCAGCCACGGCTACCCGTATCTCATACAGACCATTGGCTCAGTCGCTTGGGCGAAGGCCAGGTTGGCCCACTCGGACACCATTACCGCTCAGCATGTCTCGGATGCCGCAGCGGAATCCATCCGCCGCATCGGGCTGCAAGTTCATGCGCCCAGCCTGCGGAAAGTGTCACCTCGCCAGATTGATTTTCTCAAAGCGATGGCGCGCCTCTCCCCCAATGGAAAGCCCGTGGCCACGAGCGTCATCGCAGAGACCATGGGACGCAAACTCTCTGGCATCTCACAGCTTCGCCATGACCTGATTTACCGTGAGCTGATTGTGTCAGCGTCGACGGGATACGTGGAATTCACACTTCCCTACTTCGCGGACTACCTCAATACGCTGGTGGAATAAGGTCGCTATTCGTCGCGAGCCAAGTCACCGGCTGCCCGACGAAGAAGCTCCGTGGCATTGCGGCCTGCGCCGAGTTGCGCCTGTGCTTCTTCATTGGAGCTGGCAGCAAAGCCGCCCATCGGCGCCAGATTCAGGCTCTCAGCAATCTGTAGGCGCGAATAGCCCAGCTCATCCCAGAACAGCGCTGCTTGCTCAGCGAGTGCTCGAGCCGGTGTCGCCACCGGGACGCCCGTGTGCTCTTCTCGCTCCGTGACCGTCACTGGCACAATACCCAGCTCCAGGGACATATCGGCACCGACCACGGCAGCCGCAAAATCCAGTTGCTGCGTGGTGGTCAGTTCTTTGCGAGGTAGCCACACTCCGGCCGCACCGGAATCCGCCAAGGCCTGAACAGCCAGGCCATCGGGGCTCGACAGCGCGATGGTCACTTCGATTTCGTCGTCACGCAGCGGCCCTGTGACTTCGAGGAAGATCTCCGCGATCTCGCGGTGCCCCTGGGCGGGGAGATAACCCGCGTTGCCCATCAGCATGGACGGGGCCTTGATTTTGCCCTGTACGACTGCGCCGAGTGCGGGTTCTGCCAGAAGTACTTCGATGTCGCTGTCGAAACGCCGACGGACATCGGCGATGTGGGAAGCCAATCCCGCGGCCAACGACTGCGCGAAGTACTTCACGGCGCCGCGGTCAACGGCGATGAGATGGCCTGCGGCATTTTCCACCGAAGTCGCCATCGTCCATGGGCCGAGAGCGGTCAGGCGAATTTTCTGCGGGGTGCGTCCCCACGCTTCCTCGCACGCGTCGATGTCTCGGTGGAGATAATCAGTGGCCAAGGCACTCGCGCGACCACGACGGTCGGCGACTTTCCAGGAGCGCGCTCCCCTGTCGACGACGAGGTCAGCCATGAGGGCGGCCGTGCGACCGACGGCATCGGCGCCGAACCCACGGGCGGGCAACGTCGGTAGCGTGAGGTGACCTTCCAGGCATTCGCCAATGACAATCTCTGCCGCCTCGTGTGGATTGCGGCCCGGCATCGGGCCAAGGCCGACAAAGGAGGTCACGACAAGTCCTCTTCACGGGCGGTCGAGACAATCGTGCCGGAGCCCAGCACGTAGTCGCCCGCAGTGTCAGTGTGGTACAAAACAGCGGCCTGACCAGGCGCGACACCACGAAGCGGATCGCTCAGGTGCAGCCGGAAGGCGCCACCGCGTCCGGTGACGTCATCGTCAGGTCCTGCCAGCACTTCAATGCGGCAGTCGATGGGGCGACCGTGCGCACGCACCTGCACCTGCAGCTTGCCGGCCTCCGAGGCAGCGAGTACCTCATCCGGGTTGGCCAGCCAGATGGCACGGTCGGCCTCGAGCACGTTGACATTCAAGTCCGCAGCCGTGCCGATTGTCACCGTGCCGGTCTCTGCATCAATGCCGGTGACATAGCGCGGCTTGCCATCCGGCATCGGCCCCGCCAGGCCAATCCCCTTGCGCTGACCAATGGTGAAACCGTAGACACCGTCGTGCTCAGCGACGGTGTCGCCAGTTTCCTTATCCACAATGGTGCCCGGGCGACGGCCAATCTTCGCGCCCAGGAACGCCTTGGTATTGCCATCCGGGATGAAGCAGATGTCGTAAGAGTCCGGCTTGTTGGCAGTGCCTAGTCCCATCCCGCGGGCTTCTTCACGAATCTCTGGCTTCTCGGTGTTTCCTACCGGGAACATCGAGCGCTGCAGCTGCTCGCGATCCAGCACGCCCAGGACATAGGACTGGTCCTTCTTCGCATCGCGGCCGCGGCGCAACAGGCCGTCGTCGCCAAGCAAAGCGTAGTGCCCCGTGACCACAGCGTCGAAGCCGAGCGCGATGCCGCGCTCTAGTAGAGCGGCGAACTTGATGCGTTCATTGCAGCGCAGGCATGGGTTCGGCGTCTCGCCGCGCTCGTAGGAGTCGTAGAAGTCATCCATGACCTCTTCCTTGAAGCGCTCGGAGAAATCCCAGACGTAGAAAGGAATGCCCAGCTCATCGCAGACGCGGCGGGCATCGCCGGAGTCCTCTAGCGAACAGCAGCCGCGGGATCCAGCGCGAACGGACTGCGGATCTTTCGACAGCGCCAAGTGCACGCCGACGACCTCGTGACCTGCGGCCAATGCACGCGCCGCAGCCACGGAAGAATCCACACCACCGCTCATTGCTGCAAGAACTCGCATTGCGTTGCAACCTTTCCCCTCTAGATTTTGTGCACGTGTCACCGTACCACCACGGGGCAAAAACTAAGCCATGCCCGCACGCCGCGCCCGCTCGACCGTTTCCGGCAGCGCCGAAATGACGGCGTCGACATCCGCCTGCGTCGAGGTGTACCCCAGCGTAAAACGAATCGACGACCGCGCTTCCGGCTCCGAAACGCCCATCGCCATCAGCACGTGCGAGGGACGGTTAACGCCCGCGCTACATGCCGATCCCGTAGAGCAGTCAATTCCCGCCGCATCGAACAGCATGATCAAACTATCGGCCTCCGCGCCCGGGAAGCTAGCGTAGACGTGCCCCGGCAAAGCGAGCTCGCTGGTGTGGATAATCGCACCGTCGATGTGCACGATTGCCCTGATGAGCTGCTGCGTCAGACCGCGGATTCGTTCATTGTCCGTCGCCATCGCGTCCACCGCCGCGCGCAGTCCTGCCGCCATGCCCGCCGCCGACGCCACGTCCTGCGTGCCCGAACGCAGTCCGCGTTCCTGCCCGCCGCCGTTGTTATGCGGGGTAAGCTTCGCTTCACGACGAACAAGCAGCGCCCCAATCCCACGGGGACCGCCGAACTTGTGCGCGGAGATGGCCATTGTAGTGGCGCCACTTGCGTGGAAATCAATTGGCAGATGTCCGGCTGCCTGCACAGCATCGATATGGAAAGGCACGCGAGCCTCCTTCGCCCGCTTGGCAATCTCCTCCACCGGCTGGATGGTGCCGGTCTCATTGTTCGCCCACATGCACGTCACCAGCGCGGTGTTCTGCCGACTAATCTCCGGGAACTGCACCATGTCAACGCGACCATCAGCACCTACAGGAGCCTCAACAATCTTGGCCCAGTGTTCCTTTTCCAGATGGTGACATGTCTTCAACACTGCATCGTGCTCGATTGGTGGAACCACAATGTCCGAGCCAGAGGCCTTGAAGTACAGGCCTGAAATCGCTAGATTGTCGGCCTCAGTTCCACCGGAAGTAAAAACTACCTCGATGGGATCGGCACCGAGCAGCTCTGCAATTTCTTCTCGGGACTCTTCCAGAACCTTTTTCGCAATGCGTGCGGTGGCGTACTGCCCCGAGGGGTTGGCCAGACCTAGGTTCTCGACCATTGCCGTGCGCGCTTCTGGGCGCAATGGTGTAGTCGCGGCATGATCCACAAAGTGACGGGTCTTCGCAGCAGACTTCATTTCACTCTTCTCGTCCGGAGCGGCAACGATGTGGTCATTAAGCATGCAGGCAGTATAACGCTGCGTGCGCCTTATGCTCACTATCCGCCATAGTTAAACCTCACTGTCTGCACGAACAGATGAGTAGGACCAAAAAAATGCTCGGGGCGGGAACAGACAGGAAATCTGTGCCCACCCCGAGCGGGTAGTTGCTAGCCGAGTTGACTCTCGGCCAGCAGCCTTACGCAACTAGCAGCCTTAAGGCAAGTGCGTATTACTTTAGGTTCTCGATAGCCTGCGGGACAACGTCGAACAGGTCACCGACGACACCGAAGTCAGCAATCTCGAACAGCGGAGCCTCTTCGTCCTTGTTGACCACAACGATGGTCTTGGAGGTCTGCATACCTGCCTTGTGCTGGATAGCACCGGAAATACCCAGAGCAACGTAGAGGTCCGGGGAAACGGTCTTACCGGTCTGGCCAACCTGGAACTGACCCGGGTAGTAGCCAGCGTCAACAGCAGCACGGGAAGCACCAACAGCTGCGCCGAGAACGTCTGCCAGCGGCTCAACAACGTTCTTGAAGCCATCCTCGGATGCGACACCACGGCCACCGGAAACAACCAGCTTAGCCTCGGTCAGCTCCGGACGGTCGCCGCCCTCAGCCGGCGCGAAGGAAACGATCTCGACAGCGTTGTTGCCGATCTCTGGGAATGCAATCTCGGTAACGTCAGCGGAACCGGACTTCTCCTCCGGGTCAACGGAGCCCGGACGCAGAGCGTAGACCGGGGATGCGCCGTAGCCGACACCGTCAACGATGTACTCGCCACCGAAGATGGAGTACTTAACGGAAGCGTCATCGTTGATAGCAACAACGTCGGACAGCAGACCGGAACCGGTCAGCGCAGCGACGCGGCCAGCGATTTCCTTGCCGGTTGCGGAAGCGGAAACCAGCACCGGAACCTCACGCTCGGAGGCCAGGCCGACGAGAACGTCAACCTCAGGGGTGATCAGGTACTTGTCGGCATCGTCGGACTCAGCAGCGAGAATCTCGCCAGCGCCGTAGGAGGCCAGGGTGTCTGCGAAGCCAGCAGCGGTACCCGGGGTACCCGCGACAACTGCGGCCGGGGTGCCGAATGCGGAAGCAGCGGTCAGCAGTTCAGCGGTGGTGTTCTTCAGCTCGCCATTTGCGTGCTCGACGAGAACGAGGACGTCGGTCATAGTGATCTTTCTCCTACTTGTATCTCTATTTGTCTTCTATTCGCGTCAAGCGCCTTAGATGAACTTCTGGGCCTTGAGGTACTCGGCCAGCTTGGCGCCGCCGTCTCCCTCATCGTTAATGCGCTCACCAGCGGTCTTAGCCGGCTTCGGAGTGGAGCCAGTGACACCGGTAGCAGCGTTTTCGAGACCAACCTGCTCTGCCTCAGCAGCAACATCGTCCAGAGTCAGCTCGGTGACCGGCTTCTTCTTAGCGGCCATGATGCCCTTGAAGGATGCGAAGCGCGGGCTATTAGCCTTCTCAGTGACGGAGACGACTGCCGGCAGGGATGCCTTGAGCTGGTAGATGCCGTCTTCGACCTCACGCTCACCGGTGATGGAGTCACCTTCGATAGCGACAGAGCGCAGGTGAGTCAGAACCGGCAGGTCGCGGTAGACACCGAGGATAGCCGGGACGGAGCCGGTGCCACCGTCAGTGGAGGCATTGCCGGTGACGATGAGGTCAACATCCTCGAGAGTGTCGATGACGTTGGACAGAGCCCATGCGGTCTGAACAGCGTCGGAACCTTCAAGTGCGTCGTCCGAAAGAATGACGGCGTCGTCTGCACCCATGGACAGAGCCTTGCGCAGTGCCTCGATGGCACGATCCGGGCCAACAGTTGCGACGGTAACGTTTCCGCCGTGCTCTTCCTTCAGCTGCAGGGCAGCCTCAACAGCGTTCTCATTAATTTCGTCGAGAACTGCGTCTGCAGACTCACGATCGAGGACAAACTTGTCATCGGTGAGCTTACGCTCGGACCAGGTGTCCGGAACCTGCTTGACCAGAACCACGATGTTCGGCATTTTTCTGTCGTCCTTACTGGTTGATTACTGGTGAACGTTTATCTGACCTTACTTCGCAAGCCGCCTCACAATAAAGTGAACCAGGCCACGCTCTAGGTCGTCTGTGTTGAAGATAACAGAACCTGTCGCCAATGCGAAGGTGATCCAGATAACAATGTCGTTATTTTTTTAAATTTTTTTCTACACCACGAGCACAGCCCGCCCGCCAACATGCTATTTCCGCATGTCAGACGTTAATAGTACGCAATCAACTGCAGCTGTCTCCGCAGTATTCGCCAACAGCAAACACCGATCCCCAACGGGCTACCCCCACCAGTTTTCCGTCGTAAAGCGGTCCTTAACCGATCTCCCGGGGCTGACAGATAAACGCCGTCGCGCTCCTTCCGATGCGCGTGACCACCACCGCCAATGCCCTGGAGCCCTTAAGTTTCCACTGCTTGCGCAACGCGTCGGGGTTGACGTCTACGCCGCGCACGAGAATTTCCACCGATCCGCAATCCAACGCTGCCAGTGCCTTGCGAACCTGCTTCAACCCCACTTGCTCAATAACTTCGAACCCGGCAATCCCCTGCGGCAAAACATCGCCACTGACGTGCGCAATCCGCTCATCGAGCTGCCACAGCCCATGCGCCGCCGCAAAATGCCGCACCAGCCCGGCGCGCACAATCGCCCCATCCGGATCAATGATGTACCGACCGGCAGCGCGCACATCGACGTCGTCAGGCATGGTGTCGTCGTAGGTCTGCACGTCCACCGCCGACAACTCTAACGGCCTGTGCTTATCGACGGTCTGGATAACCATCGCCGATCGCGTTACGGATTGCCCATCGGTAACTCCGGCCAGCCCCGGCGTATATAGACATGCCTCCTTGACCGCACCGTCCACCGAAGTGACAGCCACTTCCCCGCTCCACTCGCTGAAGTCGAGGCCTGGCGCGCATTTGATAGCTAGTTCTTTGTCGGGCCAGGCGGCTACGAGCGCCGGCAGCGATGGGAGCAAGTCCTCCGGGTTGGTGATCCTACGCCCACCGGAGCGGCGGGCAGGGTCAGCGACAATGACGGGTGCGTCAAAGGCCGGTTGCAAAGCATCGGCCTGCGCGAAGATGTTCTTGCCGACGTTATGCCGCGCCATGGCCAGCCGTGCAAGGTCGAGATCAGACCCGACAACGGTCAGGCCCTCGTGGTCAATTGCTGCCACCTCAGTACCAATGGAGCAGGTCACATCGGCCACTGCTTCGACACCGAGATGCGCAAGCCTACGAGCGCGAGCCAGCGCGACGACAAAGGGCGTGGCCTGTTGCGCTGCTTCGGAAGAGAAGATCCAGTCCCCTGGCAGTTTGCTGACCGCAGAACGCCGAGCTGCCGCGACTTCAATGACCGCGCGACCAAACTCGCCACAGTGTTGGCGTAGATGCGCGGAGTCTGCAATCAGAGACTTTTTAGTGAGCGCGAGCTGGTCGGCCTCATCTAGCCACTCCGGATGAGCAGCAACAGCGGCCACCTCTGCAGCGGACAGGGACACTCGTTATCTCCTTCCAACTAGGGATCAGCCGGTTAACGGGGGTTGAGTAGTCGGCTAACGGTTCATACCTTTGCGCAAATGCCCCATGTGGGTGGCAACGGCAAAGTACTCATCCATAAAAGGTTCCCCGAGGAAGTCACTACTGGTGCGTCGCACCGGAGTGTTTCTGGCCGCCTCGAGAGCCTCCGCCACAGTATTGACACCGTCCAAGCGAGTCAGTTGCGCCCAGGTCGGAGGCATGAGGCCAAGTAGCCCACGGCGCCATCCATCCAAAATCGTCGTCGGGCGGAACCAACCTGAAGATGATGCCTCAGAGGTGTCACCGTCGGCCCTTTGACCGTCGGGAAGCGCGGCGAGGAAGAAATAGGTGTCGTAGCGAATGGGGTTGGATTCGGGTGTCACCCAGTTAGCCCAAGGACTGACGAGTTCGGCATCGAGCGCCAGATTTTCATTGCTAAGGAAATCCGTCAATGACAACTCGTGGGCTTCCAACTGTCGTCGCTGACGGTGGAAGCGGTGGCCATCTGCGACAATCTCACCGCCAGCATCGCGAACCAACAGAGTGCCTGTTTCCTCAAAGGTCTCACGCACGGCCGCGCAGGTGAGCGCGTGCGCCCGCGCGCGACCGACGTTAAAAGCCTGCGCGATCCGCGACTCGGGGTCGGCTTCCGACGGTCCGGTCACGGCCATGACCTCATTCGCGACAGCTGGGAAATCACGCTGGTCTACTCCACCGCCGGGGAACACGGTCATGTTGGCCGCAAAGCGCATTGAGGATACGCGTTCTTGAACGTAGACCTCGAGCCCGCAGTGGGTGTCGCGGAGCAGCAACACGGTCGCTGCCAGTTTCGGCGACGCGGGCGTATTCGGGGTTTCAGGTGTCGGAACCGCCATGAGCGTCTACTTCTTCCGGTGCTTTCCAGCAGGCCGTGCTCGGCGCGCAAAGTAGCGATCATCGATGCGATCGACGACGATCTCCTGGTGGAAAGCCTTGGTCAGGTTCTCACTGGTCAGGACGTCGTCAATAAGCCCCTGTGCGATGACATTGCCTTCGTCGAGGAGCATCGCATGGGTGAAGCCGTACGGAATTTCTTCCGGGTGGTGCGTAATCATCACCATCGCCGGCGCATCCGGGTCGAGTGCGAGTTCGCCTAAGTAACCGACCAGGTCCTCACGGCCGCCGAGGTCGAGCCCGGCTCCCGGCTCGTCGAGAAGCAGCAATTCGGGGTTGACCATCATGGCTCGTGCGATGAGCACGC
The DNA here is from genome assembly GCF_001807075.1 of Corynebacterium sp. HMSC14B06. NCBI lineage: Bacteria > Bacillati > Actinomycetota > Actinomycetes > Mycobacteriales > Corynebacteriaceae > Corynebacterium > Corynebacterium sp. HMSC14B06. Next base: position 143,270 of record NZ_KV787362.1, read on the forward strand.
GCTTGCGCTCTCCCTCACTGAGAGTGCCCCAGGTGCGGTCTGCAAGATGCTCAGCGCCCATGCGCTCGAGAATCTCGGAGAGCTGTTCGAAATCCATCTCTTCATAGGTCTCACGCCAGCGACCCATGACGGAGTAACTGGCCGAGATTACAAGGTCCGCGACCTTTTCGTCATTGGGAATGCGGTGAGCAATCGACGATGATGTCAAACCAATCATGGTGCGCAGATCACGCATGTCGGTGCGCCCAATCTGCTCGCCCATCACATGGGCCACCCCTGAAGACGGGAACTCCTCCGCTGCAGCAATGCGCATTAAAGAAGTCTTGCCTGCACCGTTCGGCCCCATGATGACCCAGCGCTCGTCAAGTTCTACTTGCCAATCCACCGGCCCGACCAGCGTACGGCCACCACGGATGAGGTTTACGTCGCGAAAGTCGAGTAGCAAATCTTCGTTAAAGTCTTCTTCCAATTCAGCCACACATCCATGGTGCCCTAACTTTGCCCAAATGTGCGCTTGGACATTCTCATCTATCCTCGGTAGAGAGCAAATCGAGTTCACTCGAGATGGTTTTGCTTCGATTTTCACCTAGCTCGCCGACAATTAGGAGAACGTCTTTTATGACTGGTCGAATCGGTATTGATGACATCCGTCCTCAAATCAACGGTGGTGCAACTCCATCAAAGGCCGTAGTGGGTGAAGTCGTCCCAACCTTTGCCGTCATTTGGCGAGAAGGCCACGACGCGATGAACGCCACGCTCAACGTCAAGGGGCCGAAGGAATCAGCTTTTGCTTCCCGCTCACAGCGCATTCCAATGCACTTTTCTGACCATGATCCAAATCAGGTCAACGCCACCTTCGTCCCAGACATTCCCGGGCTGTGGACCATTCGCATTGATGCCTGGTCCGACCCGATGGCAACGTGGCGCAACGCTATCACCAAGAAGTTCGAGGCCGGTCAGAGCGAAGCTGAACTCGCTAATGATCTAGAAATTGGCGCCGCTCTCTTCGACCGCGCCGCCGCTGGTGCCGCTGCTATCCACCGCAACCACCTACGCTCCATCGCCGCAGGTCTGCGCGGCGACGGCGATCTTCGCGCCCGCATTGCCGCCGCGCTTTCCGACGAGACCCGCGCCATTTTGCAGGCGCACCCGGTGCGCGACCTTTTGACCCGCGGAAAGACCCGCAAGATCAAGGTTGACCGCCGCGAAGCCCTGTACTCCTCTTGGTATGAGTTCTTCCCTCGTTCCAACGGTGGTTACGGCGAAAATGGCGAGCTGCTGCACGGCACATTCAAGACTGCGGTTGCACAGCTTGATCGCGCTCAGCGCATGGGCTTCGACACGGTCTATCTGCCCCCGATTCACCCAATCGGTGAAATCAATCGCAAGGGTCGCAACAACACCCTGACCCCGGAACCGAGCGATGTTGGATCTCCGTGGGCTATCGGCTCCGCAGAAGGTGGCCACGACGCCATCCACCCGAGCCTCGGTGACGAGAAGGACTTCAAGGAATTCATTAAGGCTGCTAAGGAGCGCAACCTCGAGGTCGCTATCGACCTAGCGCTCCAGTGTGCACCGGACCACCCCTGGGCTAAGGCTCACCCGGAGTGGTTCACCGTGCTGCCGGACGGCACCATTGCCTACGCCGAGAATCCGCCGAAGAAGTACCAGGACATCTACCCGCTGAATTTCGACAACGATGCCAAGGGCCTGTACGCAGAGGTTCTGCGTGTAGTGAAGTTTTGGGTCAAGCGTGGAGTCAAGGTCTTCCGCGTGGATAACCCCCACACCAAGCCGGGCAACTTCTGGGAATGGCTGATTGAAACCGTCCACGAAACCAACCCGGAGGTCATCTTCCTCGCCGAGGCCTTCACCGCCCCGGCCCGCCTCTACGGCCTGGCCAAGGCTGGCTTCACTCAGTCCTACATCTACTTCCCGTGGAAGACTACGAAGGAAGAGCTGACCGAATTCGGCGAGGAGATTACCCGCCATGCGGACATCGCTCGCCCATCCCTATGGGTCAATACCCCAGATATTCTGCATGACTTCCTGGTCAAGGGCGGCCGTGGCGCCTTCGCCATCCGCGCCGCGCTGGCTTCAACCCTATCTCCGCTGTGGGGCATGTACTCCGGCTTCGAGCTGTTTGAAAACGTTCCGGTCAAGGAGGGCTCCGAGGAGTACCTCGACAGCGAGAAGTACCAGCTCCGCAGCCGCGATTACGACCAGGCACTGGCCACCGGCACCTCGCTGGAGCCGTTCATTGCCACGCTGAACAAGATTCGCCGCGAGCACCCGGCTCTGCAGCAGCTGCGCAACCTGCACTTCCACGACATCGACAATGACAACCTACTGGCTTACTCGAAGCTCGATCCGGTCACCGGCGATGCCATCCTCGTTGTCCTCAACCTCGATCCATGGAATGCCCAGGAAGCTACCGTGCACCTCGACATGGATTGCATCGGGCTCCGCAACCACGACCGCATGGATGTCACTGACCTGATTACCGGCAACCAGTTCAACTGGGGCAAGGACAACTACGTCCGCCTGGCACCGTGGGAAAACGTTGCGCACATCATCAAGCTGCCGGAAATCGATGTCAAGCTCCGCCACAAGTTGGCTTGGCGCGACGTCCCCGACTACGAGGGCTAGAACGCTTGCTGGGAACTTTCGGGGTTAGTGGGCCGCTGACCTGACCACTGTCGCAACGATTCGTCGTTAGGCTGGCGGGTGAGTTAGCAGCCCACTGTCCCCTACCTCCCTCTATTTCTTTAGAACTGAACTCAATAACTTCACATTCACCTACCTAGAAACGCTTCGGAAGGACCTTCCATGGGAGCCCACACAGATCCCCGCCTCGCAATTGATTCCGGCGATATGGATCGCCTGCGCTACTGCACCCATCACGATCCGCACAGCATCTACGGCGCACACGTCGTGGACGGTGACACGGTTATTCGCACGAGGGTCTTCGGCGCTCAGGCAGTTACTGTCGTCAGCACTCGCGGCGAGTTTGAAGCGGAGAACCTGGGCGACGGTTTCTTCACCGCCCTCGTCCCCGGCGGCGATGACTTCGACTACCGCCTGCGCATTACGTGGGACTCCGGCGAGACCGTAGAGCGTGCCGACGGCTACCGTTTCCTCCCCACTATCGGCGCTGGTGACCTGCACCTAATCGGCGAAGGACGTCATGAGGAACTGTGGAAGGTTCTCGGTGCTCACCTTCGCAGTTACGACACCGAGCTGGGTACGGTCGAAGGCACCTCGTTTACGGTCTGGGCTCCGAACGCACGCGGCGTCGCCGTGGTCGGTGACTTCTGTATGTGGAACGGCGCGCAGTACCCAATGCGCTCTATGGGTGGCGCAGGTATCTGGGAACTGTTCATCCCGGGTGTGGGTGAGGGCGATGTCTATAAATTCGCCATCACGACACCGGAAGGACAGCGCCGCGATAAGGCCGACCCGATGGCGCGTGCTGCTGAGCTCCCACCGGCTACTGGGTCGATTGTTGCGACCTCCGACTACGCCTGGGGCGACCAAGCGTGGATGGAAAAGCGCGCCAACACAGACTGGACCGAAGAGCCCATCTCTATCTACGAGGTCCACTTGGGTTCCTGGAAGCAGGGCCTGAGCTACGAAGTTATGGCGGAGAAGCTGGTGCGCTACGTGGTCGACATGGGCTACACCCACGTGGAGTTCATGCCAGTATGTGAGCACCCGTTCACCGGTTCCTGGGGTTATCAGGTTTCCGGCTACTACGCTCCGACCAGCCGCTTCGGCACCCCAGATCAGTTCCGCGGTCTAGTTGATGCCTTCCACGCCGCTGGCATCGGTGTCATCATGGACTGGGTTCCGGGGCACTTCCCGAAGGACGAGTTCGCACTTGCCCGCTTCGATGGCACGGCTTGCTACGAGCACCCGGACTGGCGCCGCGGCGAGCAGCGCGACTGGGGCACCTACGTTTTCGACTTCGGCCGCAACGAGGTACGCAACTTCCTCTACGCCAACGCACTGTACTGGGCAGAAGAGTTCCACATCGACGGTCTGCGCGTCGACGCAGTGGCTTCCATGCTGTACCTGGACTACTCCCGCAATGAAGGCGAGTGGCTGCCGAACCAGTACGGTGGCCGTGAAAACCTCGATGCTGTTCAGTTCCTGCAGGAATTCAACGCCACTGTACACAAGCACAACCCGGGCTTCCTCACCGTGGCCGAAGAATCCACTTCTTGGCCGGGAGTGACCGCACCTACCGAACACGGTGGCTTGGGCTTCTCTATGAAGTGGAACATGGGCTGGATGAATGACACGCTGGAGTACTTCAGCAAGGAGCCGATTTACCGCTCCTACCACCACCATGAGCTCACTTTCGCTATGGTCTACGCCTACTCGGAAGAGTTCATTCTGCCGATTAGCCACGACGAGGTCGTGCACGGCAAGGGCTCGCTGTGGGAGCGCATGCCGGGCGGCGATTGGGATAAGGCCGCAGGCCTACGTACTTTCCTGACCTTCATGTGGGCGCACCCGGGCAAGCAGCTTCTATTCCAGGGTCAGGATCTTGGCCAGAACCACGAGTGGAACCACGATGAGTCCGTGGCTTGGGACAACCTCGAAGGTTGGAGCGGCGAATTCCACCGCGGCATTCAGCTGCTGGTTAAGGACATCAACGCCATCTACAAGGAAAACCCGGCGTTCTACACCCAGGATGACCGCCCAGAGGGCTTCCAGTGGATTAACGCGGATGATTCCTCAAACAATGTTGTGTCCTTTGTCCGTTACGGCACCGATGGATCGGTCGTCGCCTGCGTCTATAACCTGTCGGGAACCACGCAGGAAATCTACAAGATTGGCGTACCGCGCGGTGGTCAATGGACGGAGATTCTGAACACAAACGCATCGCGTTACGAGGGCTCCGGCTACGGTGAAAACGGTACTGTGACCGCGGTCGAGCACGGTTGGAACGGCCAGGCTCACTCGATTGATTTGGTGCTGCCGGCCAACACCGCCGTTTGGCTGAAGTGGCAGGGCTAGTCCCGAATCCAGCCAAACAGAAGGCAATCACATAGGAATTGCCCGTGTTGCACGGTTTTCAGTGGCCTGACTTTCGGCCTGAAAATCTGATACACGGGCAATTTTGTTTTGGGGAGCGTATCCAGGTCCTATCCTCGGAACGGATTGAACCAGTCAGGTTCCAAAGATTCGTTGTAATTCGCAGAATCTGAATCATCGGTGTACGTGGATCCATCCATGCTGTCGGTTCCGATACGATCCGGAATGCCGTCGCCATCCTCATCCGCGCTCCACGTCGCAGCCTGCTTAGCAGTCAGTGGCTTGCCATCCTTACCAAGGCGATTGTAATCCGGCAGAAGCGGGGCTATTTGGGAACCCAGCTGGCCGAGCAGGCCGTCGGTAAGCTCATTGAGCGGCACCCCATCAAAGCGCGTCGTAATTGCGTAAGCGATGGGTCCGGCCGCAGTGTATAAAATGCCGTGATCATTAACGCCCTCGGCAGTGTCACCGGTCTTCTGTACCGCGGATCCGACGTACATCACAAACTTCTGCGAACCACCGTAAGTGAGGTAGGTCAATGCAGTTTGTGCCGTGTCCTTGGTAATGAAGTTGTGCTTTGAGGTGCCATCGGCCACTTCCTGGAGACGTGCCATGAACAGCGCAGCTTGAGAGGGAGTAAACCAGGACCGATCACCGCTGGGATTGGGGATGTTGAACTTGTTGCCCAGGTGGTAGCGCTTGTCATCAACACCGGCTTCCTTGATGGTTTTGTTGACCTCGTCGAAACCACCGACAGCGTCAATCAACCCATTCGCCGCGGTGTTGTCCGAATACCGCATCACGTACTGCAACAGCCCGTCGAGCGTGTATTGGCCAGGGCCAATCACGCTTCCGCCAACACCATTGTCCCAATCGACCGTCACCGTCTTGTCTAGGTCATCGCCGAATTTCTTCAGCGCAGTAACCACTAACGGAGCCTTGATGGTCGATGCGGAGTACTCCTTCGTATCCTCGCCTACCGACGCCGTGAGCCCTTTGTATGGACCGTCAATGACACGCAAATAGACACCTAAATCAATGCCATAGTTGTCGGAGAAACTCTTAGCCGCAGTATCGAGGACGTCCTGTGCATCAGACCAGGTGACTTCCTCGGAAGCATCCCAACCGTTATCTGGAGCATTAGGTTTTGTGGTAGCAGTGGTGGCCTTGGACCCGGTGGTGCTTGGGACATCGATGGTGCACCCCGCCAACAGAGTCGAGGCCGAAAGCGCAACAATGACCGAGGCGGAAGTAGCGCGAAGGGCTTTGGGGCGAAGTCGCATGCAAAACTCCTGGCTGCAGAAAACTGAAGACCAAAGGCACCTAGCGCAGTATGAACTGTCTGAGGTGAACAGGTGGATGAGATGCAGTGGTAACTGCTGTAAACCACTGAGAACTGTTGGAAGATTACCACCTTCCGAAAAATCTCGTTGCACTGGGGCGCAGCTTTTGTGCAACAATGGATTAAATATAGACATGATTAAAAGAATCAATGTCCAACGGTGCACCCAGGCAGTTGAGCTGCACATTTGATGCTTAATGCTTCAACGATGCCTCGTCCGAGACCGCTGCTAGAAATAGCGCACGGCACCGAAAATCGGAGGAAGTGAATCGCAATGAAGGAAAAGGTACATCGCTTGATGGACCGCATGCAGATTCGCCATGCCCATATGCGCAACACCTGGTATGGGCCGGTACTCTCCCCGGTTCTTCTCGTCGCAGGCTTCGTATTGCTCATTGTTGGCATTATCATTTTGCCAACTCCTGCTCCCGGATGGCTCTGCATCTTTGTTGCACTGGGAATTCTCTCGTTGGTGCATCCGCCGACACGTCGCCTGAACATCTGGTTGGCAGCAAAATTGGACGCCTTTTACGCCTGGTATGCGGAGCGTCATGTGGCAATGAAAGCAACACTTTTCCTGTTGCTAATGGCGTTTATGGCCGCTGTAATGGGCAGCGTCTACTACTTCATGGCTCCGGATGACTGGCCATACACCGACGCTTCAAGCTAGGAGCCTGAGCGCTTTCCAGGCTCCTAGTACAGTGCCCCTAGTCCAGTACTCCTAGTACAGTGCGCTAGCCATCCTCCGGCGTGCATCCAATGCCACTGGATCTGCGGTATCGAATAGCACAAGCAGCTCTAGTAGACGCGACTTGATGGCCTCACGGTCATCGCCAAACACCTGCGGGAGCAACTTCAACAAACGATCGAGCGCCTTCGCTGGATCGTCGACAAGCATCGTGACATCCGCGGCATCGAGGGCGAGCGCGACGTCCTTCGGCGCAGCGTCGGCCTTTGCAATTGGATCTGCGCTGCGATCGATTTTGGCAGCGCGGGCGAAGAAGGACACATTCGCGTGAGCGCGCTTCAGCCCCTGATTTGCGGGCTCGGACTGCAGCATAGCGTCATACAGCTCCAACGCTCCGTCGAAATCGCCCTCCTCGAGCAACTCTTCAGCCTGCTCCAAACGCGGGTCATCGGTGGGTACGGGATTGCCGAAGAAGTCAGTCGGCTCCGGAGCCTCCGGCCCGCTGCCCTCCCCAGCCATACGAGTTCCCGCCGGCAACCCCTTGAGACGACCCCGAGTGGCCTTCATAACCTGCGCCAGCCACTGCTCCAGCCAATCCCTGGTTTTCTCGCCGACAAACATGCCAATGGGACTGCCCATAGCCACAGCCGTGACTGTCGGCACTGCCTGCACACCGAATGCCTGGGCCAGCTGCGGATGCTCCTCAGCATCTGCCCACGCCAGGATCCAGTTCAAATTAGCCTCACGGGCCATGCCTTCTAGCTCAGCCCGAAGACGCAACGAATCAGCTGCTCCAGCCATGCCGATCAAGACAATAACCGGGACCTGCTCCGAGCGCAGAACGACTTCTGCCTCAAGGGTCTGCGGGACAATCTCAACTACAGGAGGAAGCCCATTTCCCTGATCACTGGTTGCCCGCTCGATCTCCTCTCGGCGCTTACGTTCGGCTTCGGCGCGCTGGTGGAGCTGCTCCAAATCAACCGTGCCGGGTGGTGGCGGCGGAGTCGAGCACTCGCGGTGACCGTGTGCTCCATGCGAGTGACCATGAGAATGGCCATGTGCGTGACCATGTCCAGCTGGCATCGTCAAAGGGGTTCCTCTCCAGTGTCGTCGTAAAGCCTATGTAAAGACCTATGTAGAGCCTACGTGTCCAATCCGAACAAGAGACTAGTCGGTGGCTTTCAGCGCATCCTCGACCGCATCCACTTTCGCACGCAGCTGCCCGGTATATCCGTTGCGAATGTCCGCTTTGATGACCAGAGAAGTACGCGGACTGACACGGCTGACTGCTTCCGTAGCTCGCTTAATGACATCCATCACCTCATCCCATTCGCCTTCAACTAGGGTGAACATGGCATTGGTCTCGTTGGGCAGGCCGGATTCGCGCACAACACGCACGGCTTCAGCAACCGCCTCCGCCATTCCCTGCTCGGGATCGGAGAAAGTGGGGGCAACAGAAAATGCGACAATCATGCCGCCGATAATAGCGAGTACCCTGGAAACTATGAGTGAGACACAGATTCCCGTTCCCCATAAGTACGTAGTCGCTGTCGATCACGTCGGCGTCGCAGTCCCGGATTTTGATGCCGCTATTGAGTGGTACCGCGCAAACCTTGGTTTCATCAACTACCACGATGAAGTCAATGAAGAGCAGGGCGTCCACGAGGCCATGGTCGGCCCGGCCGACAAGGTTGAAGGTGGCACTCTGGTTCAGATTCTCGCGCCACTGAACGACCAGTCCACGATTGCAAAGTACCTGGACAAGAAGGGTCCAGGAATCCAGCAGTACGCAGTTCGCGTCACTGATCTGGAGGCGCTGATGGCGCACCTGAAGGAGCAGGGCACCCGGGTGCTGTACCCGGAGCCGAAGATCGGTACCGCAGGTTCGCGCATCAACTTCATCCACCCGAAGGATGCCGGTGGCGTCCTGCTGGAGCTCGTTGAGCCGGCTAAGTAGATCTATCCCCAGCGGCGCGTGATAGTGCGGTGAGCTCTGTTGCGCCAGCAGTTAGTGTGCCAATGACGCCGGTCATCGGCGCCTGCACCATAATCCTGCGGCCAAGCTACGATGTGCGAGGTCCCGGGCATGATTTCCTGGTCGCACCCTGGACAGCGATAAACCTTTTTCGACTGTCCAGCGCTGATGTTACGCACCGCAAAGTCCACGTCCTGCCAACCGGCAGGCCCAGATTCAGTGCGGGTGTTTTGGAAAGAACTGCCAAATGCGGGCAGGCTGCCGCGATTCTGGCCGTGGTTATTACGCCCGCCGCGTTGGTTGCCTCGTTGATTACCGCGCCGCTTGTGGTTTCGCCTAGGCATGGCTAGAACAACCGCAATTCATTGGACTCCAGGCCACGCAGGGCGTCGTAATCCACGGTCACACAGCGAATCCCACGATCCTCTGCCAGAGTCTTGGCCTGTGGCTTAATCTCCTGGGCAGCAAAAATCCCTTCCACCGGTGCCAGCAGCTCATCGCGGTTCAGCATCTCCAAGTAACGGGTTAGCTGCTCAACACCGTCGATACCGCCCCGACGCTTAACCTCGACTGCAACGGTGGCGCCGTTTTCATCGCGGCCAAGCAGATCCACCGGTCCGATCGGGGTTGGGTATTCGCGCCTAATCAGGGTGTAGCCCTCGCCGAACGTTGTGAACTGATCTGCAAGCAGCTCCTGTAGATGCGCTTCTACCCCGTCCTTCTCCAGGCCAGGGTCCTCTCCCAGTTCGTACGTGCTATCAGCCAGCACCTTGCCGATAGTGATACGAAGCTGCTCGCCCTTCTTATTCTCAACGACCCAGAGCTTTTCACCAGTGTCTTCACCCGACTCGTCGAGAATATCCTTCTCCGTCAGCGTGCACGGCGGTGTCATCCAGTTTAGAGGCTTATATGCACGGTCGTCGGCATGCACAGAAACAGACCCATCGGCTTTCACCAACAGCAAGCGCGGGGCATGAGGCAGATGGGCATTCAAGCGACCGACATAGTCAACGGTGCATTCAGCAATCACAAGGCGCATTCCCCTACCCTAACGTGACTGCCGCGCGGGAGAAAACAATACCCACTAGAGCCTTAGCAATAGCCTCTCGTAAGAGACTAGTACTGACTTCCCCGGCCACGGTTATAAGCCGAACGGAAACGTCGCTCAATATCTGTAGGAAACTCACGAGTCTGGCGTGACGACGGCTTCGACTCCACCCACGCCACCAGGGCAGTGTCCGAGGACGAGTCCACGGCAAACTCCCATTCGGTATTTTTCCCCGTTTTAATCCTGACTACCCGAAGCCCGGGCGCGAAAAAACCCGCCTCGATGTCAGTCGGATCTCGGCGATCCACAATAGTGACATCGTGACGGGCAAATTCGGCATCACAGCCAGGACGCAGCGAACGTAGCTTGTACATCTTCAACGTCGACTCTGAATAAACAATGACACCATGGCGCCAATGACTGCCATCACCTGCAGGAAGGCGACGAGCAATAACAGGAGTACCTTTTGCATGCAGGCTGGCGAAACGCCACAGGGCAAGGACCCCGCCGACGATCAACATCGCACCGATAATCATGAACATGATTGACATCATGGTTACGCTTGAAAACACTATCTGCCAGCCTCGCATCCGGGTGAATAGACGACGAACCTTGGTTCAAAAGCGCTTTAGAGGCTTTTTACAAACCCTACCCGATTGTTGCACTGACATGAAAAATAACTAAGAAAAACGGGGCGGGAAGCTGGCAAGATTTCTCTTGCGAGCTCCCCGCCCCGTTTAAAGAAGCAGGAAGAATACGGTCGTGCGACCGGATGTTCAGGCGAAAAGACTAGTTGATGGAAGCGCGACGAGCCGCGCGGACCTCCGACTCAGCCTGAGCCTTTACTGCAGGGTCATCCGAAGTCAGGTTGGACTCGGCCTCGGAGAGGTTAACCTCGTCAGCCCAGACTGCCTTATCCGCGAGGATCGAAACCTTCGAGGTAGACACGGAAATGAACCCACCCTGTACCGAAGCGACAAGAACCTTGCCGTCTGCGGTCTTGATGGTCACCGTGCCGTTGTTGACCAGCTGGCCAAGCAACGGCTGGTGTCCGGGCAGCACGCCGATCTCACCCTCGGTGGTCTGGGCAGAGACCAAAGTGGCCTTGCCCTTCCAGAGCGGTCGCTCAACGGCAACCAGTTCAGCGGTGATTTCAGCCATGAGGATGCCCCTTACTTCTTCTGCATTTCAGCGTACTTCTTCTCGACATCGTCGAGGCCACCCAGGCCGTCGAAGGCCATCTCCGGGTAGTTGTCGAAGTCGCCCTTGCAGATGCGGTCGAAGGCAACAATGGTGTCCTTCAGCGGGACGTACGAACCAGACAGACCCGTGAACTTCTCAGCAACGAAGAAGTTCTGACCCAAGAATCGCTGGATACGACGTGCACGCTGCACGGTCACCTTGTCCTCCTCAGACAGCTCGTCCATACCGAGGATGGCGATGATGTCCTGGAGTTCCTTGTTCTTCTGCAGGATGTTAATAACCTGCTGAGCAACTCGGTAGTGCTCCTCACCGACGATCGACGGCTCGAGGATACGAGAAGTCGAAGTCAGCGGGTTCACTGCCGGGTAAATACCCTTCGATGCAATCGAGCGGTCGAGCTCGGTGGTTGCATCGAGGTGGGCGAAGGTCGTTGCCGGAGCCGGGTCGGTGTAGTCATCGGCAGGCACGTAGACGGCCTGCAGAGAGGTAATCGAACGGCCCTTGGTGGACGTAATGCGCTCCTGCAGAACACCCATCTCGTCAGCCAGGGTCGGCTGGTAACCCACGGCGGAAGGCATACGACCCAGCAGGGTCGAAACCTCAGAACCGGCCTGGGTGAAACGGAAGATGTTGTCAATGAAGAGCAGCACGTCCTGGTGCTGAACATCGCGGAAGTACTCTGCCATGGTCAGACCCGACAGCGCGACACGCATACGGACTCCCGGCGGCTCGTCCATCTGGCCGAAGACAAGGGCGGTGTCCTGGAGAACGCCCATCTCTTCCATTTCCAGGAAGAGGTCGGTGCCCTCACGGGTACGCTCACCAACACCGGCGAAGACCGAAGTACCGGAGAACTCGCGTGCAATACGAGTAATCATCTCCTGAATCAGAACGGTCTTACCGACACCGGCACCACCGAACAGACCAATCTTGCCGCCCTTAACGTACGGGGTCAGCAGGTCGATGACCTTAATACCGGTTTCCAGAATCTCGGTCTTGCCCTCGAGCTGGTCGAAGGCCGGCGGCTCACGGTGGATGCCCCACTGCTCACCATCGCGACCCAGGCCCGGCTCATCCAGGCAGTCGCCCATTGCGTTAAAGACGTGACCCTTGACGACGTCACCAACCGGAACCGAAATCGGCTTTCCGGTGTCCTTGACCTCTGCACCGCGGACCAGGCCGTCGGTCGGAGCCATAGCAATGGTACGAACCATGTTGTCACCGAGGTGCTGTGCAGTCTCGAGGACAATGGTCTTGGCGACCGAAGGAAGGGTAACTTCCACGGTCAGCGCGTTGTAAAGTGCCGGCAGTTCGTTACGCGGGAACTCCACGTCGACGACGGCACCGATGACACGCACAACACGGCCCACAGCCGTGGTGGTGTTCTGCTCACTTAGAGCTGTGCTCATATCTAGTCACTTTCTCCGCTGTCGTCGAGCGCACCGGCGCCACCGACGATTTCTGTGATTTCCTGGGTAATCTGTGCCTGACGTGCCTGGTTAGCAACACGCGAGAGGTCCTTGACCAGCTCGGTAGCGTTGTCCGTCGCGGACTTCATAGCGTTACGACGGGCAGCGGACTCAGAGGCAGCGGCCTCGAGCATCACTGCGAACAGAGTGCGGGACACGTACTGCGGCAGAAGCTCTGCCAACAGGGTGTCTGCATCAGGCTCGAATTCATAGTCCGGCTTGAGGTCATCTGATCCATCGGACAGCATGTCCTCGCCCTGAGCAATCTCGACATCCTCGTACACAGGCTCAATCGGGAGCATCTGGTGTGCACGCGGAATCTGAGAAAGCATGGACACGAATTCCGTGTAGACAACGTGGACCTGGTCGAAGCCCTGAACGGCCTCGCCGTTGGTGCCACGCAGGCCTTCGCGGTACTTGGCAGTGCCCTCGGCCGTAGCGTTGAAACCATCAATGAGGTGACGACGCACGTCGTGGGTTGCGGCGTAGTCCGGATCCTGGGAGAAGCCCTCCCACGTACCGGCGAGCTCGACACCACGGAAGTCGTAGTAGTCGGTGCCCTTACGGCCAGTCACGTAGAGAACGACCTCATGCCCCTGCTCTTCCAGAGCGGTACGCAGTTCTGCAGCCTTCTTCAGGACGTTGTGGTTGTAGCCGCCACACATGCCGCGGTCACTGGTCACAACCAGGACAGCAACACGCTGGTTACCCTCACGCTTTACGAGCATCGGGTGATCCAACGACGAAGCCGATGCGAGACGTCCGATGACCTTCTCGATTTCGTCGGCGTACGGCTGGGAGTCTGCTACGCGACGCTGCGCCTTAGTAATGCGCGAGGTTGCGATAAGCTCCTGGGCCTTGGTGATCTTCTTGGTCGAGTTCACCGACTTGATTCGGGCTCGAAGTTCACGAAGATTCGCCATGTCCTATTCCCTCCCTTCAATTGCGAAAACGGTCATTGAGTAGCTCAACCTGCCTAGTTCTGGGCAGTCTTGCGGGAGACCGTAATCTGCTGCTTCTTGAGCTCGCCCTCGTCGAGTGCCTCGACCGGAGCCTCGGAAGCCAGCGGTGCGCCCTCAGAAGTCTGGAAGGACTTCTTGAAGTTAGCGGTAGCGGACTTCAGAGCAGCCTTGGACTCGTCAGAGAAGGCGACGCCGCCGTCAATCTGCTCGAAGACTGCAGGCTGAGTGTCCTGCAGGTGCTCAAGCAGCTCGGCCTCGAAGCGACGGACGTCCTCAACCGGGACATCGTCGAATTCGCCCTCACCAGCGAGGTAGATGGAGGTCATCTGGTACTCGACCGGCTGCGGGTGGTTTTCCTTCTGCTTCAGCAGCTCAACCAGACGCTGACCGCGCTCCAGCTGACGCTTGGAGGCATCGTCCAGGTCGGATGCGAACATTGCGAATGCTTCCAGGTCGCGGTAGGACGCGAGGTCCAGACGCAGGTTACCGGAAACCTTCTTCATGCCCTTGGTCTGTGCGGCACCACCAACACGGGAAACCGACACACCGACGTTAATAGCCGGGCGGACACCCTGGTTGAACAGGTCGGACTCGAGGAAGACCTGGCCGTCGGTAATGGAAATGACGTTGGTCGGAATGAAGGCCGACACGTCGTTTGCCTTGGTCTCGATGATCGGCAGTGCGGTCAGCGAGCCTGCACCCATGTCGTCGGAGAGCTTCGCAGCACGCTCCAGCAGACGGGAGTGGAGGTAGAAGACGTCACCCGGGTAAGCTTCGCGTCCCGGCGGGCGACGCAGCAGCAGCGAGATGGCACGGTATGCCTCTGCCTGCTTAGTCAGATCATCGTAAATGACCAGGACGTGCTTGCCCTGGTACATCCAGTGCTGACCCAGTGCGGCGCCTGCGAATGGTGCAAGCCACTTGAAGCCTGCGGCATCCGACGCCGGGGCAGCAACGATAGTGGTGTACTCGAGTGCGCCCTGCTCCTCGAGGGTCTGGCGCACACCAGCAATGGTGGAGCCCTTCTGACCGATAGCAACGTAGATGCATCGCACCTGCTTGCTCGGGTCACCGGACTCCCAGTTAGCCTTCTGGTTCAAGATGGTGTCCAGGCAGACCGCGGTCTTACCGGTCTTACGGTCACCAATGATCAACTGACGCTGACCACGACCAATTGGGGTCATTGCGTCGATGGCCTTAATACCAGTAGCCATCGGCTCTTCAACCGGCTGACGCTGCAGCACGGTCGGTGCCTGCAGCTCGAGGACGCGGTCCTCTTCAGCCTCAATGTCGCCCAGGCCGTCAATCGGCTGGCCCAGGGGGTTAATTACGCGACCGAGGAACTTGTCCCCGACCGGAATCGAAAGGACGTCACCCGTCCGCTTTACCTCGTCACCCTCTTTAAGCGACTCGAAGTTACCCAGCACCACAACGCCGACCTTGTCGGTGTCGAGGTTCTGAGCGACGCCAATAACGCCGCCCGGGAACTCCAGAAGCTCATTCGTCATGACCGACGGCATTCCCGAAACCTGGGCGATACCATCAGCTGCACTGATAACAACGCCAACCTCCTCGCGGGAGGCCTCCGGGGAGTAGCTCGAGGTGTAGTTCGCAATCGCGCTACGGATCTCGTCGGAGGAGATCGTCAGCTCCGCCATGTTCTTCCTGCTCTCGGTAATATTCTTCCAGTGATTAATCGTCTAAACCATCCGTCAGCCGAGGCCGACGCGCAGCTTCTCAAGCTTTGTTGAAAGGCTACCGTCGATGACCTCGTCGCCAACCCGGATGACCAGTCCACCGAGAATCGACTTATCGATCACGGTGTGGATGGACATCGCCTTGCCGTAGACTCGGCCGAGCTTGTCCGCCAGTGCTCGCTCTTGCTCGTCAGAGACGGCCGTGGCACTGGTCACGCGAGCGACGACGTGGTTCCGCAGGCCGGCGGCTAGCCGGGACAGGGAGTCAATGTCGTCCGCGGGGCGCTTGGATGGGCGACCAACAGCCTGCAGTGCCAGGGTTTCGGTCACGGAAGTGACCTTACCGTACAGCACAGAGGCGAGGAGCCCACGCTTGGCTTCGGGGGTTGCGGCCTTGTCGGCCAGCAGCTGTTCAAGCTGCGACTGCTCAGCCAGGATGTGTCCCAGTTGGAACAGCTCAGACTCAACAGTCTCAAGCTGTCCCTGGCCTTCGGCAGAGCGAAGGAGGGCTCGACGGCCCAGCTCTACCAAACCCTCACGCATTTCACGCGGGGTGGACCATACCTGCGCGGCAGCATCCACGACGAGGTTAAGAGTCGTCTCAGATACCTTGCCCGCGAACAGGCTCCGGACAAGGCCGGAACGCTGTTCCGCAGTCGCCGAGGTGTCGGCGACAGCGACACGCAGGCCGCGGTCGGAGTCCAGGACCTCGACGATGTCGAAAAGCTCGGAACCAGTCTGAGCAGCCTGAGCAACAGCGACATTGTCGCCACTGATAGCGGCGTCCAGTCGCTGGCTAAGGGCTGCCAGGGATTCGCGGCTTGCTGCGTGCATGTCGCCTACTTTCCGGCCGGGGCCACGGTGTCAAGGTTGGACAAGAAGTTGTCAATCGTCGACGAGTTACGAACGTCGTCGGAAAGCTGCTCGCCCAGAAGGCGCTCAGCGAGATTGATGGAGTTCTGGCCCATTTCCTTGCGCAGCTCTGCGACTACCTGCTCACGCTGGGCAGCGAGCTGCTTCTCACCGGACTCGATGATTCGTGCGCTCTCGTCATTAGCCTTGGTCGTAGCGTCTGCAATGATGCGCTGCCCCTGTGCACGGGCTTCGTCGCGAATCTTTGCTGCTTCAGTACGGGCCTCTGCGAGCTGACTGTTGTACTTTTCCAGAGCGGCCTTCGCCTCGGCCTGTGCAGCCTCAGCGCGCTCAATGCCGCCCTCAATCCGGTCCTCCCGCTCGGTCAGGACCTCCTGGAACTTCGGAAGAACGAGCTTCCAGAAGAGAACCAGGATAACTACCAGCGGGACAACGGACCAGACGATGTCATAGGTCTTTGGCAGCAGCGGGTCAACGGACTCTCCCATCGGGAGGTCACCCGCTGCTAGCAAAAAGGTGAAATCTGTCATGGTTTACGTGTTCTCCGCTTGAAGGTCCGGACTTAGAAAACGAAGCCTGCGACCAGGCCGATCAGGGCGAGAGCCTCAGTGAAGGCGATACCCAGGAACATGGTAGTACGCAGCTGGCCGGCCATCTCAGGCTGGCGTGCCATACCCTCAACGGTCTTACCGGCGACGATGCCGATACCGAGGCCCGGGCCCAGGGTGGACAGACCGTAACCGATGGTCTTCAGGCCAGAGTTGGTGTCGACAGCCTGGACAGCGTCCTGGGCGGAGAGGATGACGTCGTTCATTATGAACCGTTCCCTTTCTTAAAGGATGGCCCCGGATTAAAGATTGTTCTAAGTAGGCCCGGGGCTTTTGTGGGTCAAGTGGGTCTTGCTATTAAATTTGCGAGGCCTTGTTGCCGAATTTGCGGCCTCATTAGTTATGGGTTAGTGCTCGTCTGCGTGCAGCGACAGTTCGATGTAGACGGCGCTCAGCAGGGCAAAGATGTATGCCTGCAGGAAAATCACCAGCATCTCGAACAGCGTGAATGCTACCGCAGCGATAAGGGTCAACCCGGACAGGGCGGTCCAACCATTCAGCTGCCAGAAGAAGAAGTTCGTGGCACCGAAAAGCAGGACTAGAACCATGTGGCCCGCCAGCATGTTGGCCATCAGACGGATGGTCAGCGTAACTGGGCGGAGAACGAAGTTGGAGAAAATCTCGATCGGCACCACGATGAGGTGGAGCGCCGGTGGCAAGTTCGGAATAACGACTGCCGACTTCACAAACTTGAAGAAGCCCATCTTCTTCGAGCCCGCGTAAATGAAGGCAACGTATGCGAACAGGGCCAGAACCAGTGGCATACCGATTCGGGCGTTCGGCGAAATATTGAGGCCAGGAATAATAGCCGCAATATTCATCGAGATAACAAGGAAGAAGATGGTGGCCAGAACCGGAAGGAAACGACGCCCCTCCTTCTTACCCAGAATCTCCTCCGCGATGTGGATGCGGACGAAGTCCAGCATCAACTCCGCAACGTTCTGCAGACCAGTCGGCACGAGCTTCGGACGACGCATTGCGACGACGAAGAACACGGCGACGATCACGGCCATCAAAAGACGAACAATCATCAGGCGGTCCATGGCGTACCAGTCGCCACTGCCACCTAAAATGAAGTCGCCAAATTGTTCACCCGGGAAATACTCCTCCTGCAAGTTGGGTGAGTGAAACTCACCCCGCATCTCGGCAAGTGTTGTAACGCTCAGCGTTCTCTCCCGTGATTGGGCCGCTAGAACTATTGTCAAGCGGTGCGAAGGACGTCATTTAACGTGTCGCGCCGCGGATTCCATTCGCTCATCAGCACGGCGCTCACGGGGACCGTACCTGTGGAAATGATAGTTATTTCGCTACAGGCCGTCTTACCCGAAACTCAGGATAACAGTTCTGCCTCATTTTCCCCACCCGGTACACCCCCGCGTTTCCGACCCCGAAACCAACAAAGAGGCCGACCCCCGCTGTGGGTTTCGGCCTCTATTTGTGGCATCTTCTGCACAAACTGGACAATATGCTTATTACCTGCGGTTTTAGAGGCGCATTGCAGCCTCTCAGCAGGTCAACAAGTTATTAACGAGCTATTCGTCCTTCATTGGTTGCACATAAGTGAGGTTAGATTGCGACATTCCCCACACTTCTGCACCCAGCGTCACCATCAGCGTGAGTACAACAGTGACGAAGAAAGTCATGTTGTCATAAAACTCAAGATTTCTAATAACAACCAGGACACCGATCAATACGACAATCTTCAACAACCAGCCACCCAGTACAACGGCAAGCGTAACGGACGGCGAAGTTCGAGCAGTAAAGAGGATGCCTAGAACGGTAAGCAATACGAAGCTTCCGCTAATGCCCGCACCAAGGAGTACGCCCCAGACACCGGGCATACCGTTTTTGCCACCCCAGACCAGCAGCGAAAGCACGGTAATCACAGCGAGCGCGATTGCGCCCGAGCGAGCAGCAGCCAGCAGCGGTCGCCGCGAATCATCGTATTTAGACTCGGGCTCCGGAGTTGTTTTTTCAGTCACGGTCGAAGATTGTACCTTCTGCGTCCACGTCGACGTCTTATAACCTGCCGGACCCCACTTCCACTTCTGGGACGCGCTCCCGTTGAACGGTCGTCGGCAAGCGCATTGCGACGGCGGAGGGTGAAGACAACCGCGATGATAAGCAGGATCCCGAAGGTGAGAGCGACAAATTCAAAGGGGAAAATGGTGGTGGCAACGGCGGCGTACGCGACGACCGACACCCATAGGTAAAGCACTAGCACCACGCGGCGATGACTGTGTCCCATCGACAGGAGGCGGTGGTGAATATGCATTTTGTCGGGTGAGAAAGGTGACTTGCCCTGGCTGACGCGGCGAACGACAGCAAGCAGCAAGTCGAGCATTGGCACGCTAATTGCTGCGATGACGACCACAACCGGCGAGATTAGAGCGATGACGTCAGCGGTGCCGTACATGGAGGGCGCGATGCGTCCCGACGCCGACACCGATGCCGCTGCGAGCAGCAAACCGATCATCATGGCACCGGAATCGCCCATGAAAATGCGTGCGGGCTCGAAGTTGTGAGGCAAGAAGCCCAGGCAAGCGCCGAGGAGACACGCGGAAATCATCGCTGGCGGATAGGCAGAGACGGTGCCACCTTGATCATGGAGCATGACCATCGAATAGACAAGGATTGCAGCTGCGGCGATCATGCCGAGTCCAGCTGCGAGACCATCAATGCCGTCAACAAAATTGAAGGCGTTAATCAATGCCACAGTAAATAGGACAGTCAAGACTGTGGACATGATTGGATCGAGAATGAGCGTGGCGCCGCCACTGAACGGGATATAGAGCAGATACCAATTGACGCCCATAAATGACATCAAAAGTGCCGCCGCGACCTGCCCCACCAACTTCGTGAGGGCATCTAAGTCAAAGAGGTCATCCCAAATACCGACGATTAGCAAGAGCGACGCGGCCGCCACAACTGCCCTCATATCTGGAGTCATGGGCGGAAAACCACGGTTGAGAGCCGGCATCACCGAGGCAAGGGCGATAGCTGCGACCACCCCGGAGTACATCGCCACGCCTCCGAGCCTGGGCTTCGGAATATCGTGGACATCGCGCGTGCGGGGGGCATCCAACCAGCCCGAGCGGACCAGCACATAACGCACCACTCCAGTGAGCAAATAACTGACAGCAGCGGAAACTAAAACGAGCATGGCGAGCTCGCGGATGGGCACACCTGCCCCACCCGACTGGGCTGCCAATAAGCTCATGTCCGCCACTAGGTACTACTCACCCACACAATCGCTGCAGATACTAAACAGGAAAAGCCTTAGGTAGACAAGACTACTGCCCCAGCAGTCGCTCGGGCGTAGTACTCAAAACCTCGGCAACCGCCGCTGCTGACACAGCGCCTTCGCGCAGAATCCGCGGCACTGGAGTCGAGATATCGACAATCGTCGATGGGGTGCCAATCGTGGCTTCGCCGCCGTCGACGTAGACAGCCGCTTCCCCACCCAACATCTGCTTGGCACGCACGGCATTGGTGGCCGGTGCCTGGCCGGAGATGTTCGCACTGGACACGGCCATCGGACCGGTGCGGCGCAGAATCTCGATAGCAATTGGGTGCAGCGGCATGCGCAGCATGACCGTACCCGCGGTATCACCAAGGTTCCACGGCAAGCTCGGCGCCTGGTTCACAACCAGCGACAGTCCGCCCGGCCAGAAAGCCTCCACCAGCGTGCGAGCAGCTGGCGAGTATTCGCGGACGAGCCCCTCAATCGTGTTCCAGGAACCCACGAGCACCGGTACCGGCATATCCGGGCCGCGGTGCTTGGCACGCAGCAAGGAGGCAACGGCCTGGTTATCAAAGGCATCGCAGCCAAGACCATAGACGGTATCGGTAGGCATAACGACCAGCCGTCCTGCCTTCACTGCATCTACTGCTGCTGCAATTGCGCGTTCGCGGTTTTCATCTGTGCTGCAGTCCATAATCCTGCTCATCAGATTTGTGCTCCTGCTTCAAAGTTTGCTTTTAAGATCAATTTTTGCGTCCCACCGTAAAACGGTCACGGCCTGCAAAGTCACGGTGGACCTCTACATCAGCGTAATCCCAGGTGTCCTTTAGCAGTGAACTGACATCGTCTCCTGAAGAGTCATCGTGCTCGATGCCGATGACTCCACCCGGCCGCACCAGCGCATCCACTAGGTTCATCATAGGTCGAATGACATCTAACCCATCGTCGCCGCCGAAAACCGCCGAGTGCGGATCAGCCCTCACTTCGGGGTCAACTTCGGTGTCTTCGGGCACATATGGAGGGTTGGACACAACAATGTCGGTCTCGCCTACCCATTCTGCGAGCTCAGCGCCATCATCAATCAGCTGAACATCCGTGACATCGCCAGCAATCAGACGCACACGCCCATCGCCGTACGTCTCGATATTCTTCGCAGCCCACGCTCGTGCCCGCTCAGAGAGCTCCACAGCCACCACGTCCGCTTCGGGTACGGCATCGGCGATCGCCAACGCCAACGCACCGGATCCAGTACACAAGTCAACGATTTTCGGCTTGACGACGCCACTTGCGACCAGTTCACGGGCTCGATCGATTGCCCACTGCGCAAGCAGTTCCGTCTCCGGCCGGGGTACAAAAACACCGGGCCCAACCTGTAGTTCCAGGCTCATCATCGGCGCCGTACCGAGGATGTGCTGCAGTGGCTCACGAGCCACTCTGCGGGCCAGTACCTCGGCCAGATACTTGCGACCGTCCTCATCGGTGTACGGTTCGTCGCCGCGGAAGATGATGTCTGCCGGTCCCGCATTGATAGCAGCTGCAATTAGCGCCCGCGCGTCGGCATCCGGAGAAGCCAGCGCCGCGTCGTCAAGCGTGCGACGCGCATAGCGAAACAGCTCGCCGAGAGTACGGACGGAATCCGGTAACGTCGGCGAGCTATTTTCTGCGGGCGTGGGGCTACTCGGCTTCAAGACGCTCAGCGCGCTCCGCGTCGTGGAGGGCCTTGAGCAGGTCATCCATGTCGCCGCCCAGCACCGAGTCCAGGTTGTGAGCCTTGTAACCGATGCGGTGATCGGAAACGCGGTTCTCCGGGAAGTTGTAAGTGCGGATGCGCTCGGAGCGATCCATGTTGCGCACCTGAGACTTACGCTGGTCAGAGGCGGCCTCGGCGATCTCCTCTTCCTTCATCTGCTGCAGTCGAGCAGCAAGGACCTGCATAGCGCGGGCCTTGTTCTGAATCTGCGAGCGTTCCTTCTGACAGGTAACAACGAGACCAGTCGGCAGGTGCGTCAGGCGAACGGCGGAGTCAGTGGTGTTAACACCCTGACCGCCCTTACCGGAGGAGCGGTAGACGTCGACGCGCAAATCCTTTTCATCAATCTGGATGTCTTCGACCTCGTCGGGCTCCGGGTAGACCAGCACACCAGCCGCGGAAGTCTGAATACGGCCCTGAGATTCGGTAACCGGCACGCGCTGCACACGGTGAACGCCACCTTCAAACTTGAACACGCTCCACGCACCGTCACGGGACGGAGTCTTAGCTCGGATGGACATAGTCATGTCCTTCACGCCGCCGAGATCAGACTCGGACAGACCGAGAATCTCGGTGGTAAAGCCGTGCTTTTCTGCATAGCGCTGGTACATGCGAGCGAGCTCACCTGCGAAGAGCGCTGCCTCCTCACCGCCGGCACCGGACTTGAGCTCCATAACGATGTCATCGCTGTCGTGCGGATCGCGCGGAGCCAGCAGGTCGGCGAGCTTTTCCTCGAGCTCCTCTGCCTCGGCAGCGAGACGCTCAGCCTCAGCTGCGAATTCGGAGTCCTCGTATGCCATCTCGCGAGCTGCCTCCAGGTCATCCTGGACCTCAGTCAACTTCTTGTGAGTCTGAATGACCGGCTGCAACTCATTGAAGCGCTTGCCGACCTTACGGGCAGCCTTCGGGTCGTTGTGCAGCTCGGGGTCTGCCAGCTGCGCCTCAAGCCCGTGGTATTCGGAGAGGATGTCGTCAACTGCGGAAACCTGATTAGCCATTGAATATTCCTTCAGATTGTGATGGGTGAAATGCTGGTTGGTGCTGTGGTTTGCGGCTAACCCCAGCTAAAGCATGTCGTCCACATCAACGTCGGCGGCCATTGGTGCAGAAGAAGCCACCTGCATCAGGAATTCCTTATTGTTCCGGGTCTTCTTCAACTGCTTAATCAACAGGTCAATAGCAGCCTGCGACTCCAGCGCGGAGAGGATGCGGCGCAGCTTGTGCATAATGCGAGCCTCCTCCGTGCTGAGCAGCAGCTCATCCTTACGAGTACCCGACGGGTTGACATCCACTGCCGGGAACACGCGGCGCTCGGAGATTTTACGGTCGAGCTTCAGCTCGGCGTTACCGGTGCCCTTGAACTCCTCGAAGATGACGGTGTCGCCTGCGGAACCGGTCTCCACCATCGCAGTGGCGATGATGGTGAGGCTGCCGCCTTCTTCGATGTTTCGGGCAGCACCCAAGAAGCGCTTCGGTGGGTACAGAGCGTTGGAGTCCACACCACCGGAGAGGATTCGTCCCGATGCCGGCGAAGAGTTGTTGTACGCACGGCCAAGGCGGGTAATGGAGTCCAGCAGTACGACGACGTCCTGCCCCTGTTCCACCAGACGCTTTGCACGCTCAATAGCCAACTCGGCCACTGCCGTGTGATCTGACGGCGGGCGGTCGAAGGTAGAAGCAATAACCTCGCCACGGACACTGCGCTGCATGTCGGTGACTTCCTCCGGGCGCTCGTCGACAAGCACGACCATCATGTAGCACTCGGGGTTGTTCGTCGCGATAGCGTTCGCAATGTTCTGCAGGATCGTGGTCTTACCGGCCTTCGGCGGCGAAACGATGAGCGCACGCTGACCCTTACCAATCGGCATAATCAGGTCGATGACGCGAGTGGTGAGAATCTTCTGCTCGGTCTCCAGGCGCAGGCGGCGGTTCGGGTACAGCGGAGTGAGCTTAGCGAAGTTCGGGCGCTGCTTTGCCTGCTCCGGATCGATGCCGTTTACGGTTTCAACCTTGACCAGCGGGTTGTACTTGCGGCGATTACGGCCGTTGCCATGAGTGACCTGGCCCGAGCCATTCTCGCGCGGCATGCGGACCTGACCGGTGACGGCGTCGCCCTTGCGCAGGCCGTACTTACGAACCATTTGCGCGGACACCAGCACATCGTTAGAGCCCGGCAGGTATCCGGACGTGCGCACGAATGCGGTCTTGTTATCTAGCACATCGACGATGCCAGCCACCGGCTGGAGAACGTCATCCTCGCGGATCTCGTCCTGACCGCCGTGTCCCCCACCGTTGTTATCGCGTCCGCGACGGTCGCGGCGATTGCGACGGTTGCGGCGGTTACGGTTGCCACGACCGTCATCGTCATGGTTATTGCGATTGTTGTTGCGACCGCGGCGGTTGTTGCGGTTGCCGCGGCCTTCATCGTCGTTGTCTCGATCGTGGTTGTTGCGATCGTTGCGGTTATTACGGTCGTTGCGATCACCGCGGTCATTACGATCATTACGATCGTTGCGATTGTCGTTACGCTCACTGCGGTCGTTGCCGTTATCGGAATCATCGCGGCTATCGTTGCTGCGATCGTCCTGATTCTCCTGCTCGCGCTGACGAGCACGGTTACGACGATTTCGACGCTGCTGAGAACGGGACATCTCCTCGCGACCATCCGCGTTGGCGTCGTCTCGCTTGTCGTTGCCCTTGTCGCTCTTGTCGGCGCTCTTACTGGAACCCTTATCCGCGCTTTCCGACGGCGATTCCTTGGCATCCTTCGCCTTGGAGCCGGTATCCGCAGCCCCAGCCACAGCCTTCTTCGCGCGGGATTTCCGAGCGGGAGCGGAACCAGCAGCCGGGGCACCATTCTTAATGGCCTCAATCAGCTCATGCTTGCGCATGGCGGAGATGCCGCGAATGCCCTTGCTGGAAGCGATTTCACGCAGTTCTGCCATTCGGAGGGCCGCAAGATTCTCTGGGCCGCCTGCCGTGGCAGTGGTGTCCGTATCGGTCACGGATGTCCTTTCATCGACCTTCCCTGCAGTCACTCTCTACAGGGGGCTATGTCATTGGCACTTTTTCGCTCTTACTGCCCGCCACCGCGTGTGCTCCGTCGTCGAACCTTTACCACGGGCGAAAAAGTATCCGCTGCTGACGGGAAATTATCGAAAAAGCCAGGCAAAAGACCTCGACGTTGAAACTAAACCGAGGCATCTTGCCTACATTATTTCCGCATCTCAAACCCGAGCGTCCGGGCTGAAGATGGTTAGGAAATTTTAGGTCCACAGCACCGCAAGACTATGTAGTCGCACTACTGATTTATGTGTTTTCAATGTCACGTTGCGCCATCGCATTGTGTGAACAACTGCGAAGGTCAACGGCAAGCGGAGTACATGAAGAAGTACGTATCTAGCCGCGTATTGAAAACGACCTATTGCCCAAGGATAGTCACCAAATAGTCAGGTAGCAACACTAGTTCTCACCTGCGTTTCGCTAGGTCGCGGGGCTGTGAGTCGGTACTGTAGAGCTCATGCGCAGTACGATGCCTCATATTCCTCTCAACATCGCTCAGATTGTGGAATACGGTCGCACCATTCACGGTCGGACTCCGGTGACCTCCTGGAACAGTGACGGCCCCGAGACCACCACTTTTGCCGCCATCGCCGCGCGCGCTAGTGCGCTGGCACATGCACTTCGCGATGAGCTCGGCATCGACGGGGATCAGCGCATCGCTACCCTGATGTACAACTGCACCGAACACTTCGAGGTCTTCCTCGGCGTCGCCTCCATGGGCGCGGTATTCCAGCCGCTGAACAAGCAGCTCATGCCGGATCAGATTGTGCACATTATCAATCACGCCGATGACCAGGTCATCATCGCGGACCCGACCGAGATCGAACTGCTCGCCGAGGTTCTTCCCCACTGCCCGCGCGTCCGCGCTGTCATCATTATCGGTATCGGTGATCTGTCCGACGTGGCTGAGCAACTGCCGGATGGTATCCCGTGGTACTCCTACGAATCGCTCATCGACGGACGCCCCAGCCGCTTCGACTGGCCTGAGCTCGATGAAAACTCCGGTGCAGCCATGTGCTATTCGACGGGCACCGAGGGCGCACCTAAAGGTGTCGTCTACAGCCACCGTTCGCTGTACTTGCACAGCCTGAATATGCGCACCACTGACTCCTTTGCCATCTCGCATGGAAACCCGTGGCTTTGCTGTGTGCCCATTTATCACGTCCTGTCCTGGGGCGTGCCGCTGGCCTCCTTCATGTGCGGGGCGTCGCTAATCTTCCCCGGCGCGGACCTGTCCGCACCGCGTCTGGCAGAAATCATCGAAACCTCAATGCCGCGCGTAGCTCAGGGCGTGCCGACGCTGTGGATTAACCTCATGGCACACTACCTCAGCAATCCTCCGAAGCGCATGAGTCTGCAGGAGATTTTCTCGGGCGGTTCTCCTGTCCCACCTGCATTGATTCGGCTATGGGAAGAGCGCTACGGTGTCGATGTCATCCACTTCTGGGGCATGACCGAGACTTCGCCTATCGGTACCGTGGCACGACCTCCGTACGGCGCCTCCGGTGAGGCCCGCGAACGCTACCGTGTCAGCCAAGGGCGTTTCCCGGACATCATGCAGTTCCGCATTGTTGATGACAACGACCGCGTGCTCGACCTGCATGACCGCAACCAGGGTGAGCTGCAGGTGCGCGGCAACACGGTCACCGGAGGCTACTACAGTTCTCCGGAGGCTCAAGATGGAGGCACCGCGCACTTCTTTCGCGGTGCGGAGGTCGACGAGGCTAGCGAACAGTTCACCGAGGACGGGTGGCTCCGCACTGGCGATGTCGGCTCGATTACTCACGACGGCTATCTGACTATTCATGACCGTGCTCGCGATGTCATTCGTTCCGGTGGCGAGTGGATCTACTCTGCTCAGCTGGAGAACTTCGTAATGGAAAGCCCACAGGTACTCGAGTGCGCGATTATCGGCATGCCAGATAAGAAGTGGGGTGAGCGACCGCTCGCCATTACGGTGCTGATGCCGGAAGTTGAACCAAGCAAGGAGACCGCTGAAATGCTCCGCGATGAGCTGCGGCCAAAGCTGCCAAAGTGGATGTTGCCGGAGTACTGGGCCTTCGTGGACTCAATCGATAAGACCTCAGTGGGCAAGTTCGACAAGAAAGACCTGCGCTCGCACTTGAGCGCAGGTCAGTACAGCATCGTGAAACTGAAGGGGCCGGGCGAAAAATAGGTGGCAGGCTAAGCCACTGGCTCGGCACCTGGCCGCAGCGGCGGCTTAGCCGTCGACCACGACCTTAACCGGCTCGCCGATTCCCAGCTCCATGACCTTGATGCCAGCCTCGCGGGCATCGTCCAAGATTTTCTCATCCACTGCAGTAGTTCCCAGAACCATACAGGTCGGGCCAGCACCCGAGAGAAATGCTGCGTAGCCACGGTTGCGCAGGCGGTTGACCCACTCTGCGGTCACCGGCAGCACGTCGGAGCGGTACGGCTGGTGCAGGCGATCTCGCGTTCCCTCCCACAGCAGTTCCGGGTGGGACTGCAGCGCTGCGGTCATAACCGCAGTACGAGAGACATTGAAACGAGCGTCGACATGCGAAACATCGCTCGGCAGCACCTGACGAACTGCATTCGTGGAGGCGTGGAATGCCGGTACGAGTGCGGTCGCCTGAATGGACTCATGCACCGGAATGCTCACTGCTCGGTACTGGGGCGCGGTACGACCATCGACAGGCTTGTCGGTCCAGCTGACCACTGCCCCGCCGAGAACGGATGCGCCAGCGTTATCCGGGTGGCCTTCGAATACCGAGGATTCTTGGATTACCTGGTCATCGGTAAGCGGGAAGCCCGCCAGACCGTTAGCGGCAGCGACACCAGCAACGGCGGCGGCTGCGGAAGAGCCTAGACCGCGCGACTGCGGAATGGTGTTGTGGCAAATAACCTTCAGCCCCGGTGCCTCGACTCCTGCGGCGCGAAGGCCCGCGCGAATCGCGCGCAAAACCAGATTAGATTCGTTGCGCGGCAGGTCGACTTCGCCCTCGCCGTGAATTTCAACGACGACACCGGACTCGATGACCTCGACCTCGACGATGTCGTAGAGCGCAACTGCCAACCCCAGGGTGTCGAAGCCCGGGCCCAAGTTCGCTGACGAACCTGCAACCGTGACGGTGACCTTCTGACCCGGGAAAAGCTCCTGTGCCATTTAGATATCCATTCCTTCGATACGAATGACGTTGTTGACGGCCAAAACCGCGTCGTTGGCGCGCAATTCATCGACCGTTGCTTCCAAATCCTTCTCCAGTGCCTTGTGGGTCACGATGACCAGGCGAGCGCCGTTGGCGCCCTCTTCCTGGCGGACGGTGCGCAGGGAGATGTTGTGATCAGAGAAGGTACGAGCGACATCGGCAAGCACTCCGACGCGATCGTCGACGTGCAGGTCGATGTGGTAGCGGGTGCGAACGTCACCGAAGTCGAGAATCGGCAGGTTAGCGTAGGTGGAATCTCCCGGTGCGCGACCACCGTGGACAATGTTGCGAGCAGCTGCAACGAGGTCACCGAGCACTGCGGAGGCGGTCGGATTACCACCAGCGCCGTTGCCGTAGAACATCAGGCGACCAGCGGCCTCGGCCTCAATGAAGACAGCGTTGAAAGACTCACGCACAGTTGCCAGCGGGTGACGACGTGGAATCAGCGCTGGGTACACGCGGGCGGAAATGGACTCCTTGCCATTTTCGTCCGTAACCCGCTCACAGGTAGCCAGCAGCTTAATGGTGCAGTCTGCGCTCTTGGCGGCTGCGATGTCGTCAGCGGTGATCTCGGTAATACCCTCGCAGTGAACATCATCAGCAGTCACGCGGGTGTGGAATGCCAGGCTGGCCAGAATAGCTGCCTTGGAAGCGGCATCGTGGCCCTCGACGTCTGCAGTCGGGTCGGCCTCGGCGTAACCCAGGCGGGTGGCCTCTGCCAGCATCTCGTCGTAGTCCGCACCAGTGGAGTCCATCGCATCAAGGATGAAGTTGGTAGTGCCGTTGACAATACCCATGACCTTATTGACAGTGTCACCGGCCAGCGAACGGCGCAGCGGCCCGACGACCGGGATAGCTGCAGCCACAGCTGCCTCGAAGAAAAGGTCGACACCCGAGGAATCGGCAGCCTCAGAGAGCTCCTCGCCGTGAGCGGCGACGAGTGCCTTGTTGGCGGTCACGACCGACTTGCCGGCACGCAGTGCCTCCAGCACAACGCGACGTGGGTAATCAATGCCGCCGATGACCTCGACTACCAGGTCAACGTCATCGCGCTGAACCAGCGAAAAAGCATCGTCGGTAAGAAGATCCTGATCCACATTCGGACGCGGCTTGGTCTTGTCGCTCACAGCAATACCAACGACCTCGACCGGTCCGCCGATGCGGCGCTCGAAGTCCTCAGCCTTCTCGTTGAGCAGGCGGTAAACCTCAGTACCGACTGTGCCAAGACCTAAAATAGCGACACCAACTTTGTGGCCCTCGCCCTTTCCAGGATTATTCGTTGCGGCAGTCATCGTGGCGTTTCACACTCCAGGCTTAGTAAGTCTTGTACGGTTTCTCGTCTTAATATTTGGGTCACTTGACCATCGCATACCGACACTACTGGTGGTCGCGTCAGCATGTTGTAGCGGCTGGCCATTGCGTAACAGTATGCCCCAGTAGCAGCGAGCGCGAACAGATCACCCTCGACAATGTCGTTCGGGTAGTTCGCATCGTTAATCAGAATGTCTCCCGATTCACAGTGCTTTCCGACGACGCGGGTGGGAATCCTGGAACCGGACACCTCGCGATTAACAACGCGACCATCATAGTTCGAGCCGTAAAGCGCCGGACGAATATTGTCGCTCATGCCGCCATCGACCGATACGTAACGACGGGTCATGCCGTCATCGATGGTCACATCCTTCAAAGTGCCCACTTCGTACACCGTGACCATGGACGGGCCAACGATGGCACGACCTGGTTCAACAGCCACTGTCGGAGTCGCAATGCCGATACGCTGCGCAAGCTTGTCTACGGCAGTGAGGATCTCGTCGGCAAGCGGAGCAACGTCGAGGGGCTGCTCGCCTGCGGTGTAGGCGATTCCGAAACCGCCACCGAGGTCGAGGGTGTTGAAGTGTTCCGAGATTTCAGTGCCGTGGCGTTCGACCAGCTTTTCCACCAGTGAGAACACGCGCTCGGCGGCGAGAATGAAACCGTCGGAATCGACAATCTGGGAGCCGATGTGGCAGTGCAGACCAACCAGGCGCAGATTGTCGTCCTCTTCTACGAGGTTGGCAGCTTCCAGCGCCGAACCGGACGCGAGGGAAAAGCCGAACTTCTGATCTTCATGCGCAGTAGCAATGAACTCGTGGGTGTGCGCTTCCACACCGGGCTTCACGCGAACGAGCACGTCCTGCACCACGCCTGCTTCAGCCGCCACCTGGGACAGGCGACGCAGCTCCGAACGGGAGTCAAGCACAATCTTGCCCACGCCAGCGGAGATAGCATCACGCAGCTCAGCGGTGGACTTGTTGTTGCCGTGGAAGGTCATGTCCTTGGCTGGGAAACCCGCCGCCAGAGCGATAGCCATCTCGTTGCCCGAGGCGACATCGAGATGCAGCCCCTCCTCCATTACCCAGCGGGCAATGGTCTTCGACAGGAAAGCCTTGGATGCGTAGTGGACATTCTCCGCGCCGCGGAAGGCCTTGGCCATCGAGCGGCAGCGAGAGCGGAAGTCCTGCTCATCGACGACAAAAACCGGAGTGCCAAACTCCTTGGCAATGTCGACCAGGCTCACGCCACCAATTTCCACCGAGCCGGGATTCTCTTCGTCAGCGCCCCGACGACGGGCGGTAGTTGGCCAGACATGCGCTGGTAGTTCATTAAATTGGGTGGAGTCGGGTCGGGTGTAGCCACCCAGTTCGAAACCATTGCCGTCGATAGGCACGAAACAGCTCTCTTTCTCCGTTACCCGGGCGGAGCAACGGGGTGTAGTTTTACGGGCGCGTTCGACTACATGCGCTCAGGTGCAGTAACACCGAGCAGCTGCAGAGCATTGGCCAGCGTCTGGCGGGTAGCCTCAGCCAGGCCGAGACGAGCACGGTGTAGCTCGGATACCTCTTCGTCTGCCTTTGGCAGGATCTGGCAGGTGTCGTAGAAGCGGTGGAAGACACCGGCAAGCTGCTCAGCGTAACGGGCAATGCGGTGTGGTTCCCGCAGGTCAGCAGCAGACTTGATGATGGCCGGGAACTCACCGATAGTGCGGATGAGCTCACCTTCGCGGTCCTCTACCAGCAGGGAGAAGTCAGCGCCTTCGCTGGTCACACCGGCCTCTTCGGCACGGCGACCGATTGAGCACAGACGAGCGTGACCGTACTGGACGTAGTAGACCGGGTTGTCGCTGGACTGCGAAGCCCACAGCCCCAGGTCGATATCCAGGCTGGAGTCCACGGAGGAACGGATTAGCGAGTAGCGAGCAGCATCGACGCCGATTGCCTCAACCAGGTCGTCCAAGGTGACCACTGTGCCCGCACGCTTGGACATCCGGACAGCCTTGCCGTCGCGAAGCAAGTTGACCATCTGACCGATGAGCACCTCGACGCCATCGGCGTTGTAGCCGAGCGCTGCAGCGGCCGCGCGCAGACGTGCGATGTAGCCGTGGTGATCGGCACCCAGCATGTAGATGCACAGGTTGTGGCCGCGGTCGAACTTGTTCTTAACGTAGGCGATGTCACCTGCGATGTAGGCTGCGTCGCCGTCGGACTTGATGACCACGCGGTCCTTGTCGTCACCGTAATCGGTGGACTTCAGCCACCATGCGCCGTCAGCTTCGTAGAGCTTGCCGTTTTCCTTCAGGGAATTGACAGCTGCTTCCACCTGACCGGACTCGAACAGCGAGTTTTCGTGGAAGTAAACGTCGAAATCGGTGCCGAACTCGTGCAGAGACTTCTTGATGTGCTCGAACATCATGTCCACGCCGATGGCGCGGAAGTGCTCCTGGACCTCTTCCTCAGAGCCCTCGAGTGCCTGCGGGTTCTTCTCCAGCACAGCAGCGGCGATGTCCTGGATGTACTCTCCGCCGTAGCCATCTTCCGGAGTCGGCTCGTTGCGAGCGGCTGCAACCAAGGAGTCGGAGAAGCGGTCAATCTGGCGACCGTGGTCATTGAAGTAGTACTCGCGGGTGACCTTGGCACCGGTGGCAGACAGGACACGACCGAGAGCGTCACCGACTGCTGCCCAGCGAGTACCACCCAGGTGAATCGGCCCGGTCGGATTTGCGGAGACAAACTCCAGGTTCACGTCGAGGTTGGAGTTGAAGTCGGCATGGCCCCACTTCTCCCCCGCTGCCAGGACGTCCTCGACGATCTTGCCCTGGGCATCGGAGGCCAGGCGGATGTTAATAAAGCCCGGGCCTGCGATGGTTGCTTCATCGATGCCCTCAGAAGCGCCGAGCGCTGTGGCAATTTCAGTTGCCAAGTCACGCGGCACCATGCCGACGCGCTTGCCCAGCTGCATGGCGATATTGGTTGCGTAGTCGCCGTGCTCAGGGTTACGCGGACGCTCGACGGTCGGGTTTTCCGGCACGATAGAGACATCGGCATCGTGGGCAGTCAAAACCTCGACGGTGACTTTTCGGACTAGTACAGCAAGATCAGCAGGATTCACGATTGCCTATCCTATTAGGTCAATCGCAGTCGTGGAAACATCAGCCACCAAAAGATTGATTTGAGGGGTATCTGCAGGCCACCGCCTCCGGCTGTCCTGCGCCCCTTTCACGATCCAGCCGAATTCAGGTTGAGAACAGATTTAATCCGGGGCTAGGCGTAGCATTCAGGTAGGAAATTATTGCCTTACCCCTCAACCCTTTTTGGAGCGACCGTGAAAGTAGCACTTTTCGCGACCTGCATCGGGGACATGATGTTTCCAGATGCAGTGAGTGCGACCGCCAGAGTTCTCACGCGCCTAGGATGCGATGTGGTCTTTCCACCACAACAAACCTGCTGCGGCCAAATGCACGTCAACACCGGGTACCAGAAGGAAGTCCTTCCTCAGCTGGACACCTACGCTGATGCTTTTGCAGATTCCTCGATTGATTACGTTGTCGCCCCGTCCGGTTCCTGCGCCGGCGCCGTTCGCCACCAGCATCCGATGATTGCGGGCCGCTACGGTACCCGTGCCCAAGTCCACGCGGCACAGGCCTGCGCGAACAAGACGCTGGATCTCTCCGAGTTCATCACCGATGTCGCTGGTGTGACTGACGTCGGTGCTTACTTCCCCCACTCAGTGACCTACCACTCCACCTGCCACAGCTTGCGGGTACTCAAGGTGGGTGACCGTCCGTGGCGGCTGCTCAGCGCGGTCGATGGAATCGATCTGCGCGAGCTGCCTGGCGCGGCGGAGTGCTGCGGTTTTGGCGGCACCTTCTCGGTGAAGAATGCGGAGACCTCCGCTGCAATGGTTGCCGACAAGACAGCCAATATTCGCGCTACGGAAGCGGAGTTCGTCACCGCTGGCGATGCTTCCTGCTTGCTCAATATCGGTGGCGCGTTGCGTCGCCAGGACTCTGGCGTGCACGCCATCCATATGGCCGAGATTCTGGCCTCCACCAAGGAGACCCCGTTTGATGTGCACAACCGCCAAGAGGCTTCCCTGCGAGGTGAACAGTAATGGTCGCAATTAACGTCGGCATGCCAGCCCTTCCTCCCCGCGCGCCGCACAACGTCGGGCATCTGCGCGGTACGCGCGGGTTCACGGCCGCAGCGCACGAGGAGCTCAAGAACACTCGCATGCGCGAAAATGTCGGTCATGCCACGCGTTCGATTCGTCAGAAGCGCGCGCATGTCGTAGCCGAGAAGAATGACTGGGAGCAGCTGCGGCTCGCGGGCAGCCACATCAAGCGCGATGTTATGGCGCGTCTGCCGGAACTGCTGGAGCAGTTTGAAGAGTCAGTTACGAATGCCGGCGGTCACGTCCACTGGGCGCGCGATGCCGCCGAGGCAAACCGCATCATCACGGACTTGGTGAAAGAGACCGGCGAAGAAAAGGTCGTCAAGATTAAGTCGATGGCCACGCAGGAAATCGGCTTGAACGAAGCACTTGCCGACGCCGGCATCACCGCCCGCGAAACCGACCTGGCGGAACTCATCGTTCAGCTTGCCGACGACATGCCGAGCCACATCCTGGTTCCTGCTATCCACCGCAATCGCGAAGATATCCGCGAGATCTTCCTCAATGGAATCCCCGGAGTCGACCCGGACCTGAAAGCCAATCCGGCCGATCTCGCCGAGGCATCCCGTAAGTTCCTGCGCGAGCAGTTTATGGAGGCCAAGGTTGCGATTTCCGGCGCCAACTTCGGTGTAGCCGAAACCGGCACGGTAGCCGTCGTCGAATCTGAGGGCAACGGCCGTATGTGTCTCACACTGCCGGAAACACTGATTTCGGTGATGGGTATTGAGAAGCTGCTTCCCACCTTCCAGGATCTGGAAGTCTTCTTGCAGCTACTGCCACGGTCGTCGACAGGCGAGCGTATGAATCCCTACACCTCTCTGTGGACGGGAACGACTGACGGCGACGGCCCGAAGAATTTCCACATTGTGTTGCTGGACAATGGGCGCTCGGCCACTCTTGCAGATCCGATTGGGCGTGAAGCGCTGAAGTGCATTCGCTGCTCGGCATGCCTGAATATCTGCCCTGTTTATGAACACGTGGGCGGGCACGCTTACGGTTCGGTCTACCCGGGCCCGATTGGTGCGATTTTGTCCCCGCAGCTCACTGGCATGGATTCCTACGATGATCCGAATGCTTCGCTGCCCTATGCGTCTTCGCTGTGCGGGGCTTGCTTTGAGGTCTGCCCGGTGCGAATTGACATCCCTGCGGCACTGCTGGAGCTGCGCCACCGTAAGGTCACGGAACACCGCCCGCCGGTGGAGGGCAAGCTGTTTGCCACGCTCGGGTTCATCATGGGCAATCAGAAGCTCTGGAATATGAGCGCAAAGATGGCCTCCCTCGCCCGCGTGCTGGGCCTCAAGGACGGCGAAATTCACGCCCTGCCGCTGTTCCTCAGCGGTTGGTCCGATGTGCGTGACACGCCGGTGCCGCCGCAGAAGCCCTTCCGCTCCGTGTGGGGTTCGGAGGATCTCTCCGCTCAGTTGGCGCGTGAATCGGCGCATCAGGTACCGACCAAGATCAATGGCCAAAGCGAAAAGGAGTCCTAGCGATGACCAACTCTGGCGCCAAAAACGACATTCTCGGCCGCATCCGCAACGCGCAGAAGATTGCCTTTGAGGGCCGCGATTTAGCCTCTGACGTGGGCATTATCACCGGCGAGCCCGGCGCGCACTTCTCCGTTCCACGCGACTATGAACGAAGCTCGGAGCTGCCCCACAAGGACATCGTTTCGCTTGCCGACGAACGCATCGCCGATTACAAAGCCGATGTGCGCCGTTGTGGCAGCTCGGCAACTGAAATCAATGACGCAGTGAAGAAGGCTATTGCGGATGTTGGGGCCTCGCTGATTGGTATCCCCGAGGGCTTGGACCGCGACTGGGTTGCGGGGCTTGGCTCTGGCGAGACTGCTGAAGGGGCGACCGAAATCCGCGTCGATACCGGTTTCAACGCCCGCGAACTGGACGAACTCGATGCCATTGTCACCAGCTCTGCGGTTACCTGCGCGGAGACCGGCACCATTTTCCTGGACGGCTCCGCTACCTCCGGGCGCCGAGCCCTGACCTTGGTGCCGGATAAGCATATTTGTGTCGTCCCAGCAGAAACGATTGTCTCTGGCATTCCGGAGGCCATTTCCCGCCTGCGAGAGGTTGACCCCACGGCTCCAATCACTATGATTTCCGGGCCTTCTGCGACCTCGGATATCGAGCTTTCCCGCGTCGAAGGTGTCCACGGCCCGCGCACCTTGATTGTGATTATTGCTGGGTAGGGGCGAATACTCCCTGTTATCGCCCTGGCCAGTACCTTTTGACTGACACGAATAGCATCACCGCTACCGCCACGATTGTCACCGCAGCGGTAGCGCCAACATGGTGCCGCGGCACATTTGATGCAACTACCAGCACAATAACCAGCGCAAGGACTGCAGCCCAACCTTGTCGCGCCCTTTTATCCCATTTGAAGGCATTGTCCTCCCAGTCCGGGTCAAAGACCCCTTCCCTATTGCGGTAATCAAAAACGAACTGAACCGCGATTAGTAGCAACACACCGGGAAAAATCCACTTAGTTGTCAATCCCGCCCATGCAATGACTCCGATTAAGAACCCGAAAATGGCAGCATAGATAACTGCTTGTCCCCATACTGCACTAGGGCTTTTGGGTCTTTTCAGCGCAACTTCGGTTTCCGTCATAGATTCCAGGCTAAACCTCAAATCGAAGCTCCACAGCGGTTTCAACCAAACCTCGGAATATTGACATGACAACAATGCGTTATGGAAAATGAAACAACCTAGCCAAAGGAGCCTGTCATGAGCGCAATCATTCAAAAATTCTCCGTAGCCGATAATCCGCAGCTTCCAGGTATGGACCCATTCCTGTTTGCCGTCCACCACTATGACCTATATCCACAGGCCAAGGGCCAAACTATGGCTCCCGATGCCTCTCTACTCGGCCGCAATATCGGGATGGACTTTTCCGGCAAGGACGGCTGGTCCATGTACCACGGCACAACCGTCCCCGGCTTCCCCTCCCACCCACACCGCGGCTTTGAAACTATCTCGATTGTCGAGGAAGGTTACGTCGACCACACCGACTCCGAAGGCGCACTGGCTCGTTACGGCGACGGCGACACTCAGTGGCTGACCACCGGCGCAGGCACTGCGCATGCTGAAATGTTCCCGCTTCTGCATAACGACGGCCCCAATCCTCACCACATGTTTCAGATTTGGCTGAACCTGCCGCCCGAAGGCAAGGAGGCAAAGCCGCACTTCCAGATGTTCTGGGCAGAAGACACTCCGCATGTCACCGGCACTGATGACAATGGCCACGGCTACGACGTAAAGGTCATCGCGGGCGCATTCGGCGATACTCAGCCGCTTGCTCCACCACCGGAATCCTGGGCCGCTGCACCAGATTCCGATGTAGCCGTGTGGGTGCTGCGCCTGCAACCGGGCGCACAGCTAACGTTGCCACCAACCAATTATGCCGAGACAATTCGGACTCTCTACTCTCTACGCGGCAGGCTCACTATCGAGGGCGAAACGCTGGAGCAAGAGGGCGCAGTGCTGCGATCAACCGAGATACTGGACATTTCTGCAGGTGACGAGGGGGCCTTCGCGCTCATCCTCCAAGGCCGACCAATTGGCGCTCCCGTGTATCAGCATGGCCCGTTTGTCGCGAATAGCCGCGAAGAGCTCGTTGAGGCATTCGATGCCTACCAGCGTGGCGAGTTCGGCGCATGGCGGTTTGATTCCAACGATCCGGTTGCACCCTTTGAAGAGGGGCGCTTTGCCCGCTATCCGGACGGTACGGTTCGCCGCCCGGTCAATTAACCGGGATCTCCGACGGGCTGCACATGTGAAACTGTGTGAGTTTATGACACTTTCAGGCCATTTTTTGGGTCATTTTGTCATAAACGCAGTCAGTAACTCGGATTGGCCCGCTTCCGCCAGGTACACCCGAAACAAAAATCCCTCAAGCAACCAGGCGAATCTAATCGAACCTAACCGCTTAAGGGATAAGACGTGCCCCCGAGAGGAGTCGAACCTCCGACCTTCGGTACCGGAAACCGGCGCTCTATCCACTGAGCTACGGGGGCGTGTGGCACAAGTACAACAAGTGCAACGAGAAAAGATGTTACCACTTGGCTGGGGCGATTAGCGAAATGCCCCGCGCCCCAGCCAAATCTCCACTACGCGGCTTCAGAAACCTGGTCTTCCTCAATAGGACACACCACGGGCACGCCCTCGTCATCGAGTACGCGGGCTCGAATTCCATAGACGCGGGCCAAAAGGTCCGGAGTGAGAACGTCAACAGGACTCCCCTGGGCAACCACGTGGCCGTCGTGAAGCATGACAAGCTCATCGCAGTAGCGGGCGGCGAGATTCAGATCGTGGATTGCAACGAGTGCCAAGGAGCTCCGTGAGGCGACCTCCGCGCGGACGAGCTTTAGGAGTTCCACCTGGTGACGCAGGTCGAGGGCGGAGGTGGGTTCGTCGAGAAGCATGATCTCGGGATCGCGGACAAACATCTGCGCGACGGCGACGAGCTGCCGCTGACCGCCGGAGAGCTCGCCGACGAATCTGTCGGCAAGGTGTTCAATGCCAACCTTTCGGAGAGCCACCGCCGTGTGCTCAATCTCTGAGCCACGCACCCGCAGACGCCCGGCGCGCCGCCCGGAGACCAGTACCGATTCGAATGCGGTCAGCGAGGCGCTGGCCGGTAGATCCTGCGGTACGTAGCCGACGACTTCGCGCAGTTCGGAACCGATAACCCGTTCATTGTCACGGGTCAGAACAATCTCCCCGGACATGGGCTTTCGAATCCCCGCCAGCGTGGTCATCAGTGTGGACTTGCCCGCAGCGTTTGGCCCGAGCAAACCCGTCACCGTACCTGGCTTCAGCGTGCGTATTGACGCCCCGCGCAGCACCTTTCGCTTGCCATAGCCTGCAGCTACGTCATTGACATCGAGAAATACGCCCATTAGTTCCACACCGTCCTCTTACGCAGGAAAACCAAGCCAACAAAAAATGGGACACCGACGATTGCGGTAATGATGCCAATCGGCACTGCCACACCCGGCACCACCGTGATGGATACCGCATGAGCTGCCGCGAGCAGCGCCGCGCCTGCCGCCATCGATGCCGGGGCAAAGAAGCGCTGTTCTTCACCGACCAGCATGCGCGCAATGTGTGGACCGACCAGTCCGATGAAGCCGATGATGCCGGCAAAGGCCACTGCGGTTGCCGCCAGCAGCGAGGCTACAATCAGCGTCGCAATGCGCAGCCTATCCACATTGATGCCCACGGCTTTTGCGCGGGCATCGCCAAGTCGCAACACCGTCAGCGCCCACGCATAGCGAATGGTGAACGGAATGGCGATCAGCAGTGCCGCCGCAATAATGCCGTTGGCCACCCAGTTCGCGCGCTGTAGCGAGCCCATTGTCCAGAACACAATCTGCTGGAGCGCCTCGGTAGTCGCGCGGTATTGCAACAACGACAACAGCGCTTGGAATAGAAACACCAGCCCAATACCCAGCAGAATCATCGATTCCTTACCCGAGCCACGCCATACCGACGCCGCCGCCACAATCGCCACAGCGATGACGGATGATACCCAGGCCACGGCCGCCAGGTTGAACTGCGCATGCGGAATGATCACCCAGCCCAGCACAATCGATGCCGCCCCACCGAACGCCGCTGCAGCCGAAATACCGAGCGTAAACGGCTCCGCCAGTGGGTTGTCGAGGATTGTCTGCATCTGTGCACCGGCAAGCGACAGCGCTGCACCAATCAGCACTGCCATCACTGATGCAGGCAGGCGCAGCTTCCACAGCACCGTACGAGTGGTTTCATCAACGTCATTCGGGCTCACGATACCCCGCACGACATCCCCCACACTCAATGACATCGGCCCCACGATCGTCGCCACCACAAACGCGCACACGGCCAGCCCCACCAGCACCGCAATGATGGCGATTTTCCGTGCCGAGCGTCGTCGGTACTGTCGCGCAGAGTCGTAGGTCGTGCTTGACGACGGACACTCGTGCTGTTCGGTGGCGGGCTGCGACTCTTGACCTCCACTGCCGTTGGTGGAGGTGGACTCGCGGGGTTCGTCGTCAAGCCCTGACGCGGGAGCGTGCAGATTGGTGTAAGTCATCGGATTCCTTCTTCGATGGTGGAAGATGGGTTACTTGGTCGGCTCCAGCGCGGTGAAGAAGGTGCCGCTGAGTTCGAAGGGCAGGTAGTCCTTGTGGAACTTGGCGAAGTCAGCGACCGGGTCGAGGTCAGCGAACTCCTCTGGGTGAATCCACTTGGCGAATTGCTCGAGCGCGAAGACGTTGTACGGCGAGTCGTAGAACTGGTGGAAGGCGGCGTACAGATCACCCTTCTTCGGCGCGGTCAGGGTGTCAAAACCCGGAGTCTTCAGCAGGCCTTCCAGAGTGCGCTGTGCGGTCTCTGGGGTGGCGGTGTAGCCGAGTTCGACGTGTGGCAGCACTTCCGGCTTCTTCGGATCGAGCGCCCAAGAACCACCGGTGGCGATGATCTTCTCCGGCTGGACGGACAGGACCTTCTCTGCGGTCACGTCGCCCGATTCGGTGTCGAGGAGGCTGTCTCCGAGGTTCTCACCGCCGGCTGCTGTGACAAGGTCACCGAGGTTGGACTTGTTGACGGTCGAGCAGCAATCCTTGAGACCGGCTGCTCGCCAGACGAAGGTCTTTGGCTTGTCTTCGAGCTTGGCGGCACGTTCGGTGATCTCGTTGACGCGCTTTGTGTAGAAGTCGGTGAACTTCTTGGCATTGTCCTGCTCATCGACGATCTGGCCGAGGAGCTCGACGGACTTGGCGGTATTCTCCAGGGGCTTTTGCCGGAAGTCGGTGAATACGTACTTCAGACCTGCCTGATCGAGCTTGGTGAGGAAACCGGACTGCTCCGCGGCCTTCTTGTGGTCAAGGGTCATGACGACCACGTCTGGGTCGTGGGAGATGAGGTTTTCAACTGTGACATCGCCCTTGGCGATATTGCCGATGGTCGGCATGTCTTTCAGCTCGGGGTTCGTCTCGAAAAGCTTGGTTTCAAACGACGGTGCGCCCGAATGCAAATCGCTGCCCATGGCGACAACGTGGTCACCCGGGTTTTCTTGGTCAAGCATCGCGGTGACAAACATGGCGCGGCCTTCACCGAGCACGACTCGTTCTGGCTGCTTGTCGAAGGTCACAGTGCGACCTGCGACATCAGTGACAGTGAGTTCTCCTTTGTTGTCGGCAGCCTCGTTCGACTCTGCGTCCGCACCGCATGCTGTAGCGACGAAGCTCAGCGCTGCACACCCGATTGCGGCCAGAGTTTTGGTCTTTGGCGCGGTTTTAGCCTTGGCGAAAATATTGACTCTCATGCGTTTCAGTTTCTGCCTTGTTTATTTCTGCGTAATTTTTGGTACTTAGGGTGCACAAAGAGAAGTGAACAGTCACCCCTTTGCTTTAGGCACGCCTTACCTTACAGCTTGAAACGTAGAGAAAAAAGCGCCCTGCTAGTGGTTGTTTTACTAGCAGGGCGTGGAAGTCTTACTTCCTTTCGAGAACCGACTGGAAGCACCTCAGCATCACTTCGCGGTCTTCATTAGCAAGTGGTGAAATAACTTCCTGGCGAACGGTGTCTACGTAATCCGGCGCCGCTTCGGCAAACACGTGTCGACCAACACCTGTTAGGACGACGACATAATCCGAGTCCGGGTCTTCGCCGTGATCTTCGGTGTGAATAAATCCGCGCTTTTCCAATCTGTTGGTATGCAGCAGCGCGCGGGGGTGGTTCCACTTCAGTCGATCACAAATATTGTCAACATGCAGAATCCCATCCTCCACCTCATGCAAAGCGATGAGCAGGGTAAAGTCAGCGAACGTCAGCCCGGTGCGAGTGCGTAGGCTCCGCTCAATATTGCGCTCTACCTCGCGAAAAGCAGCTACCATCGACTGCCAAAAGAGCTGTTCATCATCACTCAGCCATTCAAATGAGTTCATACTGCTCTAGGCTAATGGTGAGAGCCTCGAAGCGGAGACAAATGAGAAAACACTCACAGAAAAACTTTTGACTACTCTGCTTTTCCGTCGACGGAATCGGTGACCGCAGCATTGGCGGTCGCTGCAATCTTATCGAGCACAGCGGAAATCCCCTGATAGTCGATATTTTCACCGAGCACGTCAAACAAGACATGACGTACAAGCTTCACATGGTTCGGCGCCGCCTTCTCAATCACGGTTCGACCGTGTTCAGTAAGCGTGACATCGATACCACGGTTATCGCAGGCGCAGCGTTCCTTAGTTACTAGTCCACGTCGCTCCATGCGAGTAATTTGGTGCGACATTCGGCTGCGGTCCCATTCCAGGGACTCACACAGGGTGCGCATGCGCACAACATTGTCTTCAGCCTCGGAGAGAACAACCAGAACCGAAAAATCTGCAGTGGAAATATCGAGAGAATCTTGCAGCTGAAGGTCAATTGACCTGTCAACGGCCCGTTTAGCGTTCAGAATTGAGCGCCATAACCGCTGCTCTTCATCACTTAACCACGGAACATCTTGCATATGTACAGAGCCTACTATCTTGAAACCAAATCCTGAATTTTCATAAATTCCGCTCCTGTCACGCGATCAAAACGGGCTTCATCGCACGTCAGGACTAATACCTGCATATCGCGCCCCGCTTTGGCAAGAGCATTATTCATCCGCCGCAAACGGTGTTCGTCTGAATAACCTAACGCATCATCAATAATCACCGGAGCGCCTTGGCCGCCCTCCAGGACACCGGCAACGGCCAAGCGCAGCAGAATGTCCAGCTGCTCCTGCGCTCCACCAGATAGTTCATCGACATCGAACTTGCCATCGGCATTAGACCGTGACTCAATCTGCAAGTCCTCATTCATCGTGAACTGGGTTCCCGCACCGAACACACCGCCGCCGTACTCTTCGAGCTTGCGGAGCAAGGGGTCAGCCAGCGCATTCCGCGATGCCGCACGTGCCTGTGTCATTACCTCCATAAGAGTCTTGGCGGCGGCTGCACGGCGACGCATCGAGTCCCGATCTCGCTGTGTTCGCTCCACTACCCCCTCAGCAGCTGCCAGCTTCTCATTCGCGCTGTCGAAATAGTCCAAGTGCACCCGAATCTCTTGCCGGCGCTTTTCCAGCTCAGCCAGGCGATTCTCAACTGCATCCCGTCGCTGCTTAGCGCCCGCGAGCGATGCTTCCACGTCGTCGGCATCCCGCTGCGCCAGCTCTTTCAGAGCCGTAGCCAGCTGCTCTTCT
The DNA here is from genome assembly GCF_001807075.1 of Corynebacterium sp. HMSC14B06. Classification (NCBI taxonomy): domain Bacteria; kingdom Bacillati; phylum Actinomycetota; class Actinomycetes; order Mycobacteriales; family Corynebacteriaceae; genus Corynebacterium; species Corynebacterium sp. HMSC14B06. The sequence continues at coordinate 186,141 of NZ_KV787362.1, forward strand.
GCCGCCTCATAGTCCTTGCCTCGGTTTTCCACCGCAGCAAAGATCTCGGCATCCGAGGCTTTTTCTCGCGCCGTCGTGAGCGAATCTTCGCGGACCTTCAGGACGGACCGAGCCCCTTCAAGCTCGCTGCTGGCCTTCGTATAGTTGGCGTGTGCAGGACGCTTTTCCAGCTTCGACAAGCGCATATCGGCATTGTCACGCTTCGACTCGGCATCCCTACGCCCCGCTGCAGCTTCTTCCAACCGAGCCTTCGCCGCTACTAAGTCAATCTCCGTCGGCGCATCCTCGCCCGCAAGTGCCCGATACCGCTCGCCCTGTACTCGTGCTTCTTCCTTCGCATCGTCCAACTCTGCGGTGAGCTGGTGATACTCCACACCGTCGGACACCGCAGTTATGGATGTCTCCACCTGGAATCTTGCTTTTTCCGCTTCACGACGTCGTGTGTGTGCCTCTTGTGCTTCCGCGACGGAATCAGCGCCTGCCGCCTCAAGCTGTTCCTTGAGCGATATCTCTGCTTTTTCTAGCTTGCGCTGCTGCGAATCTGAGCCGTCTCCGGGCTGAACAGCAACCGTGACGTCGCCAACTTCGATGGCCAACGGCTTAGTAACCGCACGTTGAACTGACTCAGCCTCCGGCGCTAGCCCCACTTTCTCGCCGTCGACCGTGACCTCCTGCGCACTACTAGCCGAGAGCTGCACACTCGGGCTCGACGCCTCCAGCACAGCGGTGGCTGTTGCAACTTCGCGTTCGCAGGTCAACAGTTTTTCCAGTACCTCCTCGGTAACGGAATTTCGTGCAATTACCTCCTTGTGCTCTGCCAATTGTGCACGGAGCTCATCGAGCTTCTCCACTCGCTTCGACAGAGCTTCGACCAAGCTGCGCTTCTCCCCCAATGCGACTTCAGCTGCAGCCAGCTCTTCTGCTTTTCGAGCTTCGCGGTACGCGGTCACAACCGCATCGCGATTTTCCTGCGCCTTCTTTAAAGCTGCGACCTCCTTATCGAACGCTTCCTTAAGTTCAGCAACTTTCTTCTCTGTGGCGGAATGCTGATCCCTGGCATCTTGTGCCTGCTGAATGAAGGTTTCGCGCTCTTGCTGAGCCTGTTTAGCTAAGTCCAGCTTCTGCTTCGCCGCTGCAGAGACCTCCTGTGCCTGGGACACGGCAACCCTGAACTTTTCGAGTTCTTCGAGTGCCTGCGCCCAATGCTCGACTTCGTTTTTGGCTTCTGGCAACGATGCCCGCTGCGTGTGTTGGCTTTCTTCATTACGAGCAGCTTCCTCATTGAGCGCTTCGAATTCCCGGACCTTTTTCGCCGCTTCGTCGCGCACCCGCTGGGCTTCCGCCAGCTCCTTGTCTACGTCGGTAAGCTGCTTGCGCTCTTTGCCATTTTTTTGGAAATAGTTGCCGTATTCAGCTTCAACGGCTTCAAACAGACCTACCTCTTCTGCGGTTTCCGCGCGCTGCCCCGATGCCGACTGCAGTGCGCTTGTGACCTGCGCATAACCGCCCAAGGAGAGTGTCTTTTGCGCTTGTCCCTGTTCAGCAACGAAAACCTGCCACAGGTTCTTGGTGTCCGCATTGTGCATTCGGGCGGCCAGCCACTCTTCCGCCTGGTCATCTTTAAGAACCTCGGCTGTCGGCGAGTGGACGGTGACGATTGTGCCGGTGTCCTTGGTGCTACCAAAGATCTTGTCCAGCGTAAATTCGTAGCCGTCAAGCTCCAGACGGAGCTTAACCTGCGGCTTTTCCTGGCTGGAGTGACTGTTCAGACTAAGCGCTTCGCTTGACCTGGACTTCCATTTTGTCGTCAGCGCAACGTGAATAGCTTTGGCGATTGTCGTCTTACCCGACTCGTTTTCACCGGAAATCACTACCACGCCCCGCTCGGCTAGCCCTGTGATTGAGAGTGAATCAATCGCACGTACATTGTGTAATTCGATGTCGTGAAAACGCATGATTTATTCCTTCTCTCCTGCCAGGCGGGCCAGCAAGCGAAGCGCATCGGCTGCTGCGGTGGTTTCAGATTCTGATAGGGGGCTACCGCTCTCGGTTCGTCCCTTACTCAAGACCGTTAGTTTTTCTGCAGCTATGAGCGGATAACCGGTGAGATTGAGATTAGAGATATCCCCCTCGGACGGAACCACCGTCAAATCGGAGCCACTTTCCCGGCGATAAAGTGCAGCGAAAAGCTGTTGATACTGCTCAAGTCGGTTTTCAAAGGTAGTCGACTCTGACAGTGTCACGGTTCCTCGCAATGAATACTTCACCGCTGTGTCTGTCTTCGCCTCGATACCGTCCAGTTCAGCAAAGAACTCATCGAGGTCTTCCGCGCCAGTGATATCCATGTCTATGGCATGAAAAGCCCACTGCCCCACTCGGTGGGAGGCCACGGTAACTGAGCCTTTTTCGGGGCCGCTCTCTACAATGTCGACGACGAGTGCATTGCCGGAATCCCGTTCTTTGTCGTCGTACGCTGTGGTTTCGTGTGCGCCGGAGAAATAAACTCTGCCAGCATGATCGAGTTGGCTCGTGGAGTGGGAATCCCCCAGCGCAACATAGTGCAACGCCCCGCGGTCAATAGCTTGTTCCAAGCTGGTCAGATCAATGGTGGCTCCTGCATCAGCACCAAAGCCTTCTACTTGGCCGTGTGCGACCATCACTCGGATTCCATCGGCGGGCTCAAGCTCCGTGGCTATTTCCGCCACGATGTCGTCTGCCGAATACTTGCCGCGCACTGGCACACCGATGAGTTCCACCCCGTCACGGATTGCAATGGGCGCGCTGTCGCGAATTACGTAAACTCCTCGGTCTTCCAAAGATTCGAAAGCACTACGTCGATAAATGGAAGAAGCATCAAGCGCATCATGGTTGCCGGGTAGGAAATACACCGGCACGGGTAGCTTGGCGATTCGCTCAAGAGCCCGCAAAAACACCTTGTCCGGCAATGTGTTGGAATCGAACACGTCTCCAGCGACGACAATGAACTCAGCGCCTTCGCTAATCGCCAACTCGCCGATGCGATCGATGGCGTTGAGTCGACTTTCGTGGAACCTAGCTTGGGCTTCACCGCCGTCGAGCTCTAGGAACCACCGAGTCATTCCCAGTTGCCAATCTGAGGTGTGAATGAATTTCATGACTAGCGCTCCTTTTGTCCCAGGCTCAGCGATTCCTGCAGATGTTGCCAACAATCTTCCAAATCAGCGACTGCACGAATGGTCTCTCTCGAAATTACGCAGGTTGGCTGCAATGCTTCATGCAGCAAACTGCGGTCGGTAACTGTTAGTGGGTCAATAACCTCGAGCGAAGGAACACTGACTCGTTCCAAATCATTGCCCCAGTAGTCGGCTTCGACAGCGAAAAGTTCGGCAACCTTCTTCTGCTCGTTGTCACCGCTATCTTTTCCACCAGCGTCATTCGACTTCTGGGCGGTTTTATTGGGATTCTCCCGAACCGCGCCACCAAGCCCGAGGCGCTTCGGCGCAGTCCGGTTTCGCAGCTGTGTTAGTTCCTGAAGCCGGCGTTGCAATTCGCGCTGCGGATAATCGCGCAGCTGTAGTAGCGACAGCGGATCGCGGTCGATATCAGCGACAAGTTGAGCGGCAACTGCAACGGTGTGCTTACACACAGGTGCCGGGTCCGGGCAGGTGCATTCGCTGTAAATGTGCTCTTCGCCATCGCACAACAGCATTTCCATCTGCTCATACGGCAACTCGCCGTGCTCAAACTCTGTGAAGGCCGACGGATTGTTCACCAACCACCGCAGTACGTCGTCAGTTTGTTTCTGCTCCCGCCGTGGGAACCGAATAAAGACTGAAAATGGTTCCGGCTGGCTGCCCTGCACTTCACCGATGATGTAGCCATCCGCGATTCGAAGCCCCAGCACATTGCCGTCGAACCTGTACTTCTCACCTCTGTGAACACGACCCGAATCAGCGCCACGGATGATGAACTCCCACACCCACCGGGCAAAAGTAGTACGTGGCTCGACCGCCACGCGCGCTGCGGTTCCACGTCGCTGCTGTCCGGTAAATGCACCAGCCCAGTCCTGGGTGGCCAGGAGCTTTTCAATCGTCGAGCTGGTTGCTGGCGCGCTTCGCGCCGTAGTCCTTTTACGACCACGCTTTCCAGAGGGCCCCTTGCCAAACTCGGCAAAGATGACATTGTCGCCCCATGTCACGTCTCCGTCACCGGCCATCAGTACCACCTCTTCTGGACCCTAAACGGGGTCACATTGTTGGGAATCGAATCGTCATCCGAGATTGTGGAGTCCGATGCCGTGCCCTCCGGGTTCACCCCATCGGTCACCGTCCCACCGGACTTTGACTCCGCTGCGTCCATCGATTCACGCAGTGACTGAATCTTGTCCTTGTCCAATTGCCACAGAGACCGCAAACGGTGAAAGTCCATCTCCGTCAGCTTGGTTTCACCAGCACGCACAACTGCATCCGCCAATTCTGCCTTCTCGAAAATCAGCTCGTCGATACGCTCTTCCAACGTTCCCACACTGACCAGCTTGTGCACGTGTACGTCTTTACGCTGACCGATGCGGTAAGAGCGGTCCGTGGCCTGGTTTTCAACTGCTGGATTCCACCACCTGTCAATGTGAATGACGTGGTTGGCGGCAACCAGGTTGATGCCAACACCTGCCGCGAGAGTAGACAGCACAATGATTGGTGGGCCGTCCGGGGCATTAAACTCTGCCACTACTTTCTCGCGCTGTGCCGGAGTCATTGCCCCTTGGATAAACGGAATGTCCATGCCCAGGCGCTTGCTGAAATGAGGGGCGAGCATCTTGCCGAACTCCACGAACTGCGTGAACACAAGCGCGCGTTCACCGTTTTGGACAATCTCATCGACGAGCTCTTCCAGCCGTGCAACCTTGCCCGAGCGATGCTGCCCATGATTAAGCAGCCCTGAGCCGTCGTGCTGGTAGTGCGCTGGGTGGTTGCAAATCTGCTTCAACTTCATGATGCCGCCGAGGATGATGCTCTTTCGCCCGAAGTTGCCAGAGCGATTCCGCTTCGAGCGCTTGAGCTTGTCCTCGATGTCCTTCACAGCTTCCTGATACAAGAAAGCCTGCTCCGTCGTGAGAGGAACCATCTCCACCTGCTCATTCTTCTTGGGCAGGTCCGGCGCGATAGCTGGATCCGACTTGAGTCGGCGCAGAATAAAAGGTGCTGTAATCGACTGCAATTGCAGTAGCATTTCCGCATTCCCATCACGCTCGATGGGAATCGCAAACTTGTTGCGAAATGCATTCGCCGACCCCAGCATGCCTGGATTACAGAAATCCATGATGGTGCGCAGCTCGCCCAAGTCGTTTTCCACCGGAGTACCAGTCATGGCGATGTTGTGTCGCGAGCCCAGGCTCCGAAGCGCTCTGGATACCTGGGCGTTGGGGTTCTTAATTGCCTGCGCTTCGTCAGCAATCACATGATCCCACTGCACTTGGGACAGTTCGTTCACATCGCGGGTAGCAACACCATAGGTCGTCACAACAACATCGTGTTTTCCGATAAATTCCTGTAGTTCTTCACCATGAGGACGGTTTGAACCATGCAGCAGCCCAATCTTGAGCTCTGGAGTGAACTTTGCCGCTTCTGCTGCCCAATTGCGCAGCACACCTGTCGGAACGACCAGAAGCGAAGCCTTGTGCTCTTGATCCTTCGCATCCGCTTGACGACGACAGCGCTCAAACTCCAACAGCGCCAGAATTTGCACAGTCTTACCAAGCCCCATGTCGTCAGCGAGAATGACGCCGAAGCCGCGGTTGGACATATCCGCCAGCCACTCCACACCGCGCTGTTGATACTCCCGCAGCTCACCGACAAAACTCGGTGGCACCTCGACCGACTCTGCGAGGGCCGTGGAACCGTCTGAGTACTTCGACACCAACGCCTTGAGCCAAGAGGGATCCCTGGGGGCGACTGGCACTGCTACTGGAGCTTGCGACTCCAAGCCACCGTCGAAGACCAGCTCTTTCAGGGTGGCTTGCCCCTTACCGGTTTCCTCCCCGGCCTTGGTCTGCTCCACCAAAAACTTCAGGGCTTCCCTAGCTACCTCTGGGTTCGCGTGCACCCAGTGGTCACGCAGATGCACTAGCCCCGTACTCGATGCAGCGAGCTCACGCATTTCCGCTTCCGTCAGTACGGCATCCCCCACGGCCAGCTTCCACTCGTAATCAACCAGTTGGTCAAATCCGAGTTTCGGTTCCGAACGGCGCCCAGCAGGCCCCGTCGGATCTAACTGGACGACTTCAGTGTGCAACTGCAGGGTGGTCTCCACTGACTTCCAGTTCGGCGGCAGCATCACATCGATATCGACCTTTGCCAGCTGCGAGATGCCATCAGTCATAAGCTCTATCAGCTGCTCTGAGGTCAGCAGCAAATCTAAGCCCGGGTGGCCCGCTGCTTTCGCATATTTGAGCGTTGGGAATGCCTCTTGTGCAGCCAACAGCTGCGGGCGAAGTAGCGACAGCACGGACCGGCGACACATTTCTGGGTTCAGGCGCTCCGGAGCTGCGACACCGATGCGGTAGTACATCCGCAATGGCCATAGAGTCTCATGTTCCACCGCAGCTGAACGAGGATTGAGGCGAGTTACTGAGCCGCCTTTGTCATCCGCTCGATCCCGCAACTCCAACAGCTGCGGGAGATCCACATCCGGCAAGTCTTCCAGCTGGCCTTCAAAACCAACGGGTTCCTGCACCATTAGCTGGAGGCGAACATTCTCACCATCGGCCGACAGCCTCCACTTTGCCAGTGACTGCGCCACCCCCGGCGTCGCACGCCCCAGGGACTGAGACTGCAACAACGACCGCACGAAACTCTGCCGCTGTTCTGCCGGTTCATCCAGATCGGCCAGAAGCGCGTTGGTGACCCAATGAAACATCCGATTGATGAAATCCTCAGCCACCGTGGCGCCTCCGTTATCAATCAATACCGGTGGTGTACGGGAAATGACCTGACTCTGCCAAGCAATCTCACTCAGCCCCTCCGACATCCGCCACGTCGGCCACCACTCATTGTCTTCCCACGTCAGCGCCACCAATGCCCGCCCAGAGCGTGCGAAAGCATCCAATCCCTGTACAACATCCACAAAGAACCGAAGATCCGGTGCCATCGCCGCCGAGGAAACTTCCTCCTGCAATTGCACCAGTGCCGTCACCGCAGCCCATGGCGGGAACACCCATGTGGGTACCGCTTTCTCTACTGCCCGCCCCTTCGGTGTGCGCAGTTTTAGCGTCAGTTGCGCTCGACTCCCCTGGTCCAGCACTGCAAAAAGCCGACGCTGATGCGCCGGGACTTCCAGCAAATCCACGTCCGCAATAATCCGGTGCCCCTCTGGCCGCTCCACCCATAGGTGAAGACCCGAATCATCTTTCCAGACCGCGTGCAGCAGCAACGGCACCGCTGACTTAGCAACTTGGCCCATTACTTCCTCCCCACTGCTTGCTCAGTCATCACCGTCTAATCACCCGGCGACTTCGCCACCAGATATTTGTTCAATGAAGATTCTGCCACGCACCCCGGATCAGCTTTTCCACCACACCACAACATTAGCACGCATGTTCGAATTATGTATCTTGCAAAAATTACTCCTCCTCTACCCAAATACCCCTTTTCCCAGGTAATTTGTCGCACTTAACCGATTTTTAAAAGCTTTTTCAACGCTTCTTATCTTGCAATGCAGCGCATCACATGAAAACGTCGTATAGGCCACAAGAATTAAAAATGTGTGACTCGTGCAATAGTTCTGCCATGGTTCGCATGTGCCAGTAGGCTCCGCTGACTGTCGAAGATAGTCCGGAAGCTGAAGCTGTGCTGAATCGCGAACCGCAGGTTCCACCGTGGACGTCGGCCACTTTTTGGCTCGATGCTGCCGCGGCGCTGTGAACGTCGTCAAGCAGACTTGATTAAGCGAAATTGAGTTGTGCGCCGAAAATGCTTTTTGGTGCGCTAGGTAGTGCGCGAGTCCGACTGTACGCCTAATAAATAATGAGGAGTTGCCCTGTGGACCAACAAACATGGTTCATCATCGCACTAGTCATTTATCTGCTGTTGATGGTCTACATCGGTTGGACCGGATGGAAAAAGACCGCAGAGTATGACGAATACATGATTGGCGGTCGCGGTCTGCATCCGTTCGTCGCAGCACTGTCAGCGGGTGCATCGGACATGTCCGGCTGGCTGCTGATGGGCCTGCCCGGCGCGATTTACCTTTCAGGCCTGAATCAGACCTGGATTGCAATCGGCCTGGTCGCCGGCGCATGGCTGAACTGGAAGTTCACCGCACCGCGGCTGCGTAGCTACACCAAGATTGCTCGTAACTCGATTACCGTGCCGTCGTTCCTGGAGAACCGTCTGCACGATTCGTCGAAGGTACTGCGCGTTGCCGCTGGCCTGATTATTCTGCTGTTCTTCACCTTCTACGTCTCCTCGGGCATGGTCGCAGGTGGGCGCTACTGGGAGTCGACGTTCGGTGGCAACTACCTCGTCGGCATGCTGCTGGTTGCGGGGATTACTGTCGCTTACACTCTTTTCGGCGGCTTTCTTGCTGTCTCCTACACGGACGCGGTGCAGGGCATCATCATGTTCATTGCGCTGCTGACGGTTCCGACTGTCGGCATTATCTACCTGATTAACAACGGCAACTCCTTCTCGGACATCTTCAGCTTTGCTGCTAACAACCCGTACCCGGGCAGCGAGGGACAGCCGGTTGAGACCTTCTTCGATCCGTTCGCTGGTATTCCGCTAATTACGATTATCGGTCTGCTCGGCTGGGGTCTGGGCTACTTTGGCCAGCCGCATATTATCGTTCGCTTCATGGCTCTGCGCAGTGCAAAGGACGCAACTGAGGGGCGCCGCTGGGGCGTTGGCTGGCAGGCACTGTGCATGCTCGGCTCGGTCCTCGTGGCCCTGACCGCAACTGTTTTCTTCGCTACGAACCCAGATGCTTCGGTCACTGATGCGTCTTCCTACGAGACCATCTTCCTGGACATGACCCGCATCCTGTTCCACCCGCTGATTGCAGGCCTGATTCTGACTGCAGTGCTGGCAGCAATCATGTCCACCATTTCTTCGCAGCTGCTGGTGTCTTCCTCCGCGCTGATCGAGGACCTGTTCAAGGCAACGGTCAACAAGTCCCTGCGTCCGAAGACCTACATGACGCTCTCCCGCGTCGCCGTCGCGCTGATCGCCATCATCGCCGCAATCATCGCTGCTAACCCGAACAGCTCCATTCTGGATCTGGTTGGCTTCGCATGGGCTGGCTTCGGCTCGGCATTCGGCCCGGTGCTGCTGGCCGCCCTCTACTGGTCGCGTCTGAACACCCCTGGTGCTGCTGCCGGCATGATCACCGGTGCGGTTGTCTCCTTCGCATGGGGCATGAGCTCGCTCAGCGACACTCTCTACGAGATCGTCCCGGGCTTCGCCGCTGCAACTGTCGTGATGATCATTGTCACGCTGCTTACCAAGGAGCCGAACGAGAAAATCAAGGAAGAGTTCGACCACGCAGCAAAGCAGGCTCTGGTCTAACGCTTTGATCTAGGCTTGGCCTCCGCTAGCCCCGCAGGCTAGCCCCGGCGCATACCTACAAGGGAACCGAAAAAGTATTTTTCGCGCCCAACTAGGTATGCGCCCTTTTTTATTTGCCATCCTGGCCGCCGCCCTGACTGCCGCCTTTGTCTCATCCTTTGCGCTTACGCGAGTTCTCGTCACCTCCTCCCCCGCGGGCTCGGAGACGGAAGCCGTCGTCAAGCAACTGCGCACCGTGCGCGTCGTCGCCGACCGCCCCACCGTCACCGGATACAAACGCGAGCGCTTCGACGTCTGGGCAGGTTCTGCCGATTGCAATACACGCCATAAAGTGTTGGCGGCGTGGTTCGGGGGCTCTGCGTGTTCGCTTGACGACGGCTCCCCGCGCGAAATCCCCGACCCTTACACGGGTGACCCAGTTGGTGCGCATGAGGTCGATATCGACCACATTTATCCGTTGGCAGCGGCGTGGGATTTCGGAGCCTACGCATGGGATTCCGAGAGGCGTCGGCAATTTGCCAACGATATCGAGACCAACCTCGTACCCACGCGAAGCGCGGTCAACCGGGATAAAGGAGATGCCAGCCCGGCCGAATGGCTTCCTGAGGATACGAAGGCGTGTGACTATTCGCATCGTTACTTAGCGGTGGCCATTAAATGGGACCTGCCCGTATCGTCGGCAGACTGGAAGGCGATGGCCACTGCGTGTGGAATCCGCGCGAGGAAAGGCACGAAATAGAGAAAATAGTGCGAGCACGTTAAGTTAAGGACTGGTCTTAATAAAGAAATATCCAGGCCACTCCTCGCTTGAACGCGAGGCCTACATTCAGTCGTGGAAAGGTAATACGTGCAAAACGTAGTTCTTATGGTTCACGTCCTGGCGGCAATTCTGCTGCTTGGACCGGTGACTGTCGCAATTTCGATGTTCCCGAAGCTCGCGCTTGCAGCCCGCGGCGGAGAGGCTGGAACGGTCGGCGCCGCGCGCACCATGCACGCCATTTCGCGCACCTACGGCATGTGGTCGCTGCTCGTGCCGCTGCTCGGCTTCGGTGTCATGTTCACCGATGTGTCGACCTACATGAAGTCCGGGGCAATGCACGCCGCAATTCTGCTGGCTATCATCGCCTGGGCACTGTTGTTCTTCCTGGTCATTCCGCGTCAGCGTCTGATGATGGCCGGCCTCGGCATCGCTGACGAAGACGAGGATGCTGACGATCCGGAGTTCATCGAGCGTCGCAAGAAGGCTGAAGAGCTCGACTGGGACAAGCAGAAGGGCCAGCTGGCTATGTTCTCCGGCATCTTCTCCCTGCTGTGGGTTGTCGCCGGCATCCTGATGTTCTTCATCTAGAGCTCACGCTCAGACACAATAAAACTGCCGGTGCGTCTGTACGTTTCGGCCCGACTAATCGGGTTTGAAAGTACATGCGTACCGGCAGTTTTTTATTTTCTAGGTCAGCGCCAAGGGCGGTCGTCGGTTGTCGCCTGACGACGACCACCCAGCTCACCTCACCTAGCAGGTTTAGCGGCGTCCGCCTCGGTAACCACCGCGACGGTCATCACGGCCACCACGGTAGCCACCGCGACCGCGACCGCCACCACGACGGTCATCGCGACCGCGACCACGGCCACCGAAATCGTCACCGTCATCGAAGTTTCCACGGTAGCCGCCACGGCCACGGCCACCACCACGACGGTCGTCGCGACCGCGACCACCACGGTATCCTCCGCGACCACGGCCGCCATCACGACGATCGCCACGGTAGCCACCACGGCCACCGCGGTAGTCATCGCTGTCGTCGACCGAGGTGCCGTCGTCAAGCTTCAGCCCAATGAGCTGGCCGGAGATGCGAGTATCGGAGAGGTTGTTGATGACTTCTTGCGGCAGGTTGGCCGGCAGTTCAACCAGAGTGTGATCGCCACGGATGTCGATGTGCCCGAAGTCCTTGGAGGACAGGCCACCCTCGTTGGCGATGGCACCGACGATGGCACCCGGGCGGACGTGCTGGCGACGACCGACGCTGATGCGGTAGGTTGCGGTGCCTTCGCGGTCGAATTCGACCAGGTCAGCGCGCTTGCCCTGACCGCGCTCACCGCGGGAGCGACCATCGCGGCCACGGTTGCGGTCGCGGTCGAAACGATCACGGTCACGGTCGTTACGACGGCCACGCGGCGGCTCCTTCATTAGGAAGTCGCCCGACTGTGCCTGCGCAGCGATAGCGGCGGCGATATCAACCAGTGGGGTGTCGTGCTCTTCTGCGTACTCCTCGATGAGCTCACGGAAGACCGGAACCTGCGAATCAGCAAGCGCCTCGGTCAAGTCATCAGCGAACTTCTGCTTGCGAGAGTCGTTGACCTCATCGACGGTCGGCAGCTTCATCTCGTGCAGCTGCGACTTGGTTGCACGCTCGATCGAGCGCAGCAGGCGTCCCTCACGCGGGGTGACAAAGAGCAGCGCCTCGCCGGAGCGGCCAGCGCGGCCGGTACGACCGATGCGGTGGACGTAGGACTCGGTGTCGTGCGGAATGTCGTAGTTGACCACGTGGGAAATGCGGTCAACGTCCAGGCCACGAGCAGCCACATCGGTTGCCACCAGGATGTCCAGGCGACCGTCCTTGAGCTGATCAATCGTGCGCTCACGGAGAGTCTGCGGGATGTCGCCGTTGATGGCAGCAGCGGAGAATCCGCGGGCACGCAGCTTCTCGGCGAGCTCCTCGGTCTCGTGCTTGGTGCGCACGAACATGATCATCGCTTCGAATTCCTCGACCTCGAGGATGCGGGTCAGCGCGTCCAGCTTGTTGCGGTGGCTGACCATCAGGAAGCGCTGGCGAATGTTGTCCGCAGTGCGAGTCTGGGACTTGACGGTAATCTCTTCCGGCTCCGTCAGGTACTGCTTGGACAGGCGACGAATCGCAGCCGGCATGGTAGCCGAGAACAGCGCGACCTGCTTGTCATCCGGGGTGTCGGCAAGAATGCGCTCGACATCCTCCTGGAAGCCCATCTGCAGCATCTCATCGGCCTCGTCCAGCACCAGGAAACGCAGGTCGGAAATGTCCAGCGAGCCCTTCTCCAGGTGGTCGATGACACGACCAGGCGTGCCGACGATAATCTGCGCACCTCGGCGCAGACCCGACAGCTGCACTCCATAGGACTGACCACCGTAGATTGGCAGGACCTGAATCTTGCCCAGGTGATCAGCAAACGACTGGAAGGAGTCCGCAACCTGCAGCGCCAGCTCACGGGTCGGAGCAAGCACCAGAGCCTGAGGTGCGCGGACGGAGCGATCAATGCGAGCCAGAATCGGCAGCGCAAACGCCGCGGTCTTACCGGTACCAGTCTGAGCCAGGCCGACGACGTCGCGGCCGCTCATCAGAGTCGGGATAGTAGCAGCCTGAATTGGGGACGGAGTCTCAAACCCAACCTTGCGAACTGCATTGACAATGTCATCCGGCAGCTCAAGCTCATCGAAGCCGACGGTGTCGTCGTTGTCGTCTTTGTTCTTTTCGGCCTTCTTCTCAGCCTTTTCGGACTTTTCCTTGACCTCGGCCTTTTCGGTCTTTTCCTCAGCGGCCTTCTCTTCGACCACCGGTGCTTCCTCGGCCACTACATCCTCGGCCTTCACAATTGCGTCCTCGCGGTTTTCGCGCTGATCCTCGCGGTTTTCCTCGACGCTGCCATTCATTTCATTATTAGCCATTTGGGGCTCTTCCTGGGCCTTTTCGCCCGCACACTCAATATTCAACAGTTGATTACTCACAGTTGGGTCGCACATACATGACCCGCCCAATTTACGTTCTTGTTTTTCAGTGCTCTCACGTCGGAATTGCGATGACATCGCTTCTCTTGCACATACTTCGAAAAATTGCGCCCAAACCCAATTCAGCTTTTACTTCCGAGGAGGGGCGCCCATCATGCACTATGCACTTTCAAGCGTTTCACCAGCGAATTTATACCGCTGCCAGATTCTCTGCGACATTGTCGTCAGGATTTCACACCGACTGCCCAGACTACGCCACCGTCGGTCAAAAAACCATTTCCTGTCCGCAAGGTCACAACACTAGGCGGTCGATTTCTTGGATGAGGCCCCGGCGCTGGGGCCGTCGTTAAGCGAGCGCATTGCACCCACTTCGGGGTGCCTATTTTGTAATTTCCTGGGGTGAGGTGGCTAACATTTTCCCTACAAGTTTGTACACATATCAGCTATTTTCCGCCGTGGAACACCCACCGTTCGGCGGACTTTTGCAACTACACAACGTATAAACCCAAGGTCGCTCGAAAATGCCCAGCAATAGTAATTCATCTGAACCGCAGCCGTCATCGCCCCGGCAGTCCCCGCTAAAACCACATTATCCCGACGAGTTTTCTGGGAATGGCGGGCAGCCGGATACACAGCCGTCGAAGCTCTCGGCAATGATTGAAGTTCTCGGGTTTCCGGGCTTTATTTTGGCGGGTTCGGCGCTGGCATTCTTCTTCCCCGCCCCGTTTACTCCGCTGACGGATTACATCACGTACTTCCTGATGATCATCATGTTCGCGATGGGCCTCACCCTGACCATCCCGGACTTTAAGCAGGTCGCTAAGCGCCCGTTGGCGATTCTCTTCGGCGTCATTGCTCAGTTTGTCATCATGCCGCTGCTAGCGATTGCCGTGGCGAAAGCCCTCGGCCTCAACCCGGCACTCGCCGTCGGCCTGCTGATGCTGGGATCCGTCCCCGGCGGCACCTCGTCGAACGTCATCGCTTACCTGGCACGCGGTGACGTCGCACTGTCCGTCGCCATGACCAGTGTGTCGACGCTGGTCTCGCCGATTATGACGCCGTTTCTTATGCTCGTGCTTGCCGACGCGCACACGGAGGTCGACGGCCTCGGGATGGCCTGGAGCCTCTGTCAGACAGTCCTCCTGCCAGTGATTGGCGGTCTGATTATCCGCTTTGTGGCCGATACCTTTATTAACAAGATCCTCCCAATCCTGCCGTGGATTTCTATTCTCGGTATCGGTGGCGTGGTCTTCGGTGCCGTGGCCAAGAACGCTGAGAGCCTGGCGAACATTGGCCTGATTGTGTTTGTGGCTGTGATCATCCACAACGTTCTGGGCTACGTGCTCGGCTTCTTTGCAGGCCAGCTGGTGGGGATGCCGACTGCGGGCAAGCGCACGGTGGCCGTGGAGGTCGGCACACAGTCCGCTGGCCTGTCCTCCGGTATGGCAGCGAAGTTCTTTACCCCGGAGGCAGCGCTTCCCGGCGCGGTGGCCGCTGTGGTGCATAACATTACTGGCGCTATCTATGTGGCTATTTGCCGAAAGGTCGATGAAGGCAAGGAAACTAGCAAATCCGCTTCTGCTTAAGCTGTTTTTGCTTCGGCTTCTTTGGCTCCGCTGTTCGACGAGTGGGCTGGTAGAGTCTCTCGCCCGAAGATCCAGCCCACCATTGCGACCAGCGAAATGACACCGCAAACAAAGAAACCGGCCTTGAACCCTGCGGCATCCACAATTGCGCCGACAATCAGCGGGCCAGAGATCGCTCCGAAGTCCTGAGCCATCTGGAAATTGGCCAGCACCTTTCCACCTTGGCGGTTGGCGCCGATGACGTCGGCAAGCACGGCCTGCTGCGATGGATTGATCATGCCAGCGCCGAAACCCGCGAGGACGGAGAGAATCAGTAGCGGAATGGCACCGCTGCTAAATCCGATAGCGCCCGTGAACACGCCGTTGATGAACAGGCCCGTGATGAGCAGAGGGCGACGGCCGATGCGGTCGGAGAGACGGCCGGAAAACTGCAGTGCCGTGACATTGCCGAGCGCGAAGGCCGTCAGCGCGAAACCAGCTGTGGCAGTGGCGGCTACTGCCCCATCGCTGCCCGGTTCTGGGGTGCCAACATGGGAAAACGTTGCCGCGGCGAACAGCGGGACAATCGCGACGCGCACACCGAAGTTCGACCAACCGTTGGCGAAGGCTCCGACTAGTGCGCTCCGATATGCCGAGTCACGGATTGCCTCGGAGAACCTCAGCACCGGGGTCGTGCGCTTGGGCACTACATGGCGAAGATGCTCCGCACTCAGCGACATGCCGACCACAATCGTTGCCACGATCAGCGCCCCACCGTAGATGAAAAACGGCATCCGCATGCCCCATGCGCCCATTGCAGCACCAATGATCGGGCCAAAGACATTGCCCAACAGGAAGGCTGTGCCGTAGGCGGCCGAGCTCTTACCGCGGATCTCCGGCGGTGAAATCCGCACAATCAGCCCCATTGCCGAGACCGTAAACATCGTCGAACCGATGCCTCCGAGCGCACGAAACGCCAGCAGTTGCCAATATGTCTGCGCAATACCGACAAGCAAAGTCGAGAACGCGACAATACTGATGCCGGTTAGGTACGTGCGTCGATATCCGAGCTTCTCTACCAGTGAGCCCGATGCCGGCGCGAAGATTAGCCGGAAAATGGAGAACGAACTGACCACGAAGCTGGCCGCGAACACCCCCACATCGAAGCTGCGCGCGTACTGCGGCAAGATCGGTGCAATCAGACCGAAGCCCAGCGCAATGATGAACGCAGCGCTGACCAGAATCCAAATCTCTCGCGGAATCGGCTGTTTAGTCCCGTCTAATTCACCCTGCCAAGAATCCCGACCTTGTGGTTTGCTTCCCACCTCCGATGCGATATCCGGCTGAGATTCGCACTTTGCTTTACGACGAAGCAGGTCGCGCGAACGGGAAGCTGACAAGGTAACGGTCCTTTCTAAAACCTCTAGTCAGAGTCGCCCATTTCACTTTCAATTCGCCGGGCCAACTCTTTGCCAATCAAATGAGGAATTCCAACTACTAGTGCATTACCCATGCAAAAGGCACGATGGCCGTCGGTCATTCCTGTGTCCGTCCATCCCTTAGGGAATCCTTGCAGAGCATCCAGTTCATCTGGAACTAGACGACGCAGTCTTCCATCCACCTTAACCACATGCTTGAAACGGGAGGCCGATTTTCCGCCTTCACCAGTCAAAATCGTTCGGGAGGGCTTTTCCGTCGAGTCCGGGAAGGACATACTCCCCTCACTGTACAAATACGTAAAACCAGTCTTTTTATTGACTCGTTCTTCGCGCTTTGAACCCTTCAGATACTCCCACTTATGAACTTCATCCGCGTGAATAACGAAAGAATCTGGAACAGCAGACTCATCAACAAGGACATCCCCAAGAACTTGTCGAGGCCCATCATAGGACTCAACCACAGAAAATGTCAGCGCCTTGAAGTTCTGCATTATGCCTCCAGTTTCGAATGGAGACTTCTTGGCACCTAGTGAAAACGTCTTTGTTGCTTCATATGGATCCTCTGGAATCACAACTTCTGTGAAATGCAGAGGTTCCTCAATTGGTAAAGCCGCGGCCATGATGCCATCCTTAGCGCGCTGCTCTAATTCCCAGGTGCCGGGATTCTTAACTGCATAGATGTAGACCCGCTTACGTCGCTGCGGAAAACCATACTCAGCACTATTAATCACCCTCCACTCGACGGAGTAGCCGAGGTCACCGAAGCACGACAACATAATTGCAAAGTCGCGACCTCGCTGAGTAGCAGGGCTCTTCAGCAATCGATCAACGTTTTCCAACAAGACATACTTGGGGCTCTTTAGCTTAAGGAACCTGTAGATATCCCACCAGAGGACACCTTTTTTCCCTTCAATCCCACCTGCTTGCGATAGCGGTTTGGCAACTGAGTAGTCCTGGCACGGAAACCCTCCCACAACCATGTCTACATCGGGAATTTCGAACAGCCCGGCTTCCGCATTGTCGAGAACAACGTTGATGTCTTCATTCACACAGCTGTTCTCCCCGAACCTGTTTACATAACAGCGCCATGCAAACTGGCGAGCTGGAGTTCCTGGTGGTTCCCACTGGTTAGCCCACACGGTCTCAAATGGTCCTGCCGCCGGAAGAGATGCTATACCGTCGCTTTGATCCTGATAGCCGTCTAAGCCGAGGCGAAAGCCACCTACTCCCGCGAACAATTCGGCTACGCGAATGGTTTTATCAGACACGTTTCTCCAATCGCTACTGTGTTCTGATACGTCAGAGTGATTCTAACCATGACACAGAGGCCGGATCAAACTGGCCGATAGTTAACCAAAACCGCCGCCTTATTCGAACACTATTTCTAAATCTCTAGGAATTTAGAACCCGACTGATCTCATCACCCACGTACCCCGCGTTCAACCAAAAGGACTTTTTGACCACAGTTTCACCTCGCGGAGTAACAGCTGTATCTGCCTTGTTTCGAGCCTTCGGCCGAACGTGACAGCAACGGTTCTCCGTACTCTTAACCGACTCGCTAGCGCGCCCGTCGATTACACGCTCCCGCATCAGGTCGTAACATGCACGTGCCTCTACCAAGTCAGAGTCAGGCATCTGCCAAAACAGTACGTCCGCTAGTCGAAACTCTCCAAGATTCGACTCATCTTCGCAGAAGACAACAAAAAGGTACTTCTGCGCCAACTGCTCACTGAACTCGCTTTGCTCGAAATCTTGCTCCACCAAATCACGGTAGGAAAACCTTGGAAAAGATAGGGATTCCTTGGGCTTTCCATTTCTCTTCAAACGGATAACCTTAGGGACGATCCCAGCTTTTACAAACTCAGCAATTTCAGATTCCTTGTCCACACCGAGAATACTCTTAACAATAAGACTGCCAATATGCTTAGGAAGGCGGGTGTTACTGTAACCCAAGCCTTCAGCCAAGCTAGTAAGGGTACGATTCATATACGGCGCGAATCGCTTCTTTACCAGCCCAAGCAAATCCATATCTGCTTCTGATTGCTTTCGTTCAATCTCTTGAGCATTAAGCATGCCGTTGAGAATGACATCAATATAACTCCGCTTAAAGGCCCATGCCCGAGGCTTCGCCGGCTCATCCGAGAATGGCTGCTTCCGCGTAATCGTGCTATTCGCTGCCTTAGTACAGGCTTCCAGGTACATCGTGTCACCAGATGAAATGGTGTGCGCTTGTCCTCGTCGGACCTTCTCCTGAATCAATTCCCAGTCACTGCGAAGCTGGACAATGTCATCCTGCGACAGTTCCCAAAGCTTCGCGAGAAGAACCTGGTAATCGACAGGATTCTTATCCTTTTCAAAAAGGTATGCCACTAATAGCATGCGGCTAATCTTGGCCAGCAGATGCGACTCAACCCACTGTTCCTCAGGGAGTGAAAAGTAGTCAATCATCGAAAGGACAAGACGTTCCTTTGCGGAATAATCACCTTTTTTAGTCAATTTCATCGGCGTACTTTTTAGTTCGACGCCTATTTTTGTAAAGTCTGCTTCTGCATTACTGTTAGCCGGAATCTTGAAATAGAGTGTCTCTAACGCGGAACCGAATGCCCCTCGCTTTACCCTCGGATCATCCAAATCCTCGACACCAAGTGCCTCTCGAAGAGATTTTCCGACTATCTTTTCGGCGTAGTTTACAACTGACTCCACATCAGAATCGTCATAGCCTAGCTCAGTCGAAAAGCTCTTCATAGCAAAAAATGTCCCATCACTCGATTCCTGCATATCTCTTTTCGTATGCTGGTGCGTTTAGCTTATATAATTTTGCGGCCAAAATACGAAAGCCAAACCCCTACCCCGCCACTGTGGCGGAATAGGGGGTTGAACGGAGCGTCGTAAAGCGAACGCCCTATCTACGAGACTGCGGTGACCTGATTAGAACAGGCTCGGCAGGTTCGCCTGCGAGGAAATGTTGCTGACAGACTGCGTTGCCTGAGCGGTCGCACCCGACAGCTCCGGAATCGGCAGCTCCGGGAGAGACGGGCTCTCCGAGATGATGTCGGCAATCTCCGGCGGGACCTCGACGCCCTCTGGGAGCAGCTCGCCAATCGGGCCCAGCTCCGGCTCTTCCTGTGGGACGTGCTGCTTGGTGTACTGGGAGTCCTCGTCAATCGTGCGGAACTCGGACTGCGGTTCAGTGGAGGTCTCTACCTTGAAGCGCTCGTTGACCTGGCCGTCCGGGATGTCGTACTGCTCTTCAAGAGCAACGTCAATCGGCTGGAAGCGACTCAGCGGGCCGATGCCCATGGAGTTAACGCCAATGGCCTCGCGAGTCTCCGGGTTGAAAGCGTTTCCGCCCGAATCGCCGTGGTCAATCGGAGCGATAGCCCAGACACCATTGCGGACTCGGAAGACCTGGAAGCCGCAGCCACGGCCGGTACGGGAACCGTCGGTGCACACGGGCTCACCGAGGTTGTCGAAGGAAATCTCCATCGGCTCGAGAGTGCGCTTGTCCTCGATACCGACGATCTGAACCGGCTCGCCGTGGACGTTGCCGAACTCATCAACAGAGTGGGACATAGAGGTGGTCTTGATGTCGTCCTGAACCTCAATGATGCCGTAGTCACCGCTATTGAAGAGGTCGTTGAAGAACTCCGGCATAGTGGTGTTTTCGTCGAAGTCACCCTCTTCCGGCATGACATCGGTGCCCATGTAGTCCTTGTTGACCAGCTTGTCGCCATCCTTGGTTGGGATGAAGAACTGGCCGGTGACCTCTTCGCCGGTTTCAGTATCCTTCGCCACAACACAGTGGCCGGCAGTCATGATGACACGATGCGAAACGCCATTCTGATCCACAACGGTGCCAGGAACTCCCAGAGAGCACATCGGGGACTGAACATGACGTCCATCGATGTTCTTGCTACTCGGGAACGGCATTCGCAACGGCGAGCCCGGGCCGATGACAACATCCGAGTTTGCCGGTGCAGCCTCAGCTACCGCGATTCCGGGCACAAAGCCACCTGCAGCTACCGACAGTGCAGCCGTAAGTGTGGCGACCTTCTTCGAACTGACCATAGTGTGCGCTACTCCATTTCTGTACAGAAAACTTGTCCCTCTCAGTGTATTAGGGACACCTTTACAAAGCTCTCCAAAAATGGAACCTAGGGTGAAATTCTCAGTCGAGGAACCGTTCAATCGCCTTCACGGCACGCGCATTACGCATCAAAAAGCTTGTTCAACAGCAATGCAAGAGCCAGAACCATCCGCCTTGGATGATTCTGGCTCTCTTAACGGTTCGGGGGTGATTTTTGTCAGATTCTCAGACTGGTGCTAGCCCTCAAAGCTTGGAAGCTGAATTTCTGCCAACTGAGGCAGCTCAAACGGCTGTGACGATTGTGGCAATTGGGGCGATTGTGGCAGCTCAGGCAGTTGCGGCGACTGCGGCAACTGGTCCACAAGATCAGTTAACTGCGGTACAGAACCTTCCTGAGAACCCTGCGAATTCTGCGTCCGGGCGTACTCCTGATCCGCCGCCATATCCTCGTTGAGGGTGCGATAGGTGGAGTCGCGCTGAGCCGTGGAATCCGATACCTCGAAGTGGTCGTTTACTTGACCGTCGGGAATGCCGTAGGCCTCCTGGATGGCAATATCCGCGGGCATCACACGCGAGACCGGACCGAAGGTCATCGAATTCACGCCAATAACTTCATTTGTGGTCGGATCGTAGGCATTTCCGCCCGAGTCACCGTGGTCAACGCCGATACCAACCGTCCAAATGCCGTTTCGAGCCCGGAATACCTGATAGCCACAGGCACGTCCGGTACGCATGCCGTCCTTACAGATAGGTTTGCCAAAATTATCGAAGGAGACCTCGCCACGCGGCAGATCTTCATTGTCTTGAATGCCAGTCATCGCTACAGGCTCCCCGTAGCTCTGACCATTTTCATCGATGGAGTAACTTGCGCCGGTAGTTTCTACGTCTGGATCAAGGTTGATTACTCCATAGTCTGCACCATTAAAGGCCGCCGGCAACGACTCCAGTCCGGCATCTTCCTGCGGCACTTCCCAACGGTGAGCACCTGTCGTACCAATGCGCTTATCGCCTTCGGTGGTTGGCACATACACCTCACCGGTAACGATTGGCAGACCCACATCCGGAGCATCATTCACACAGTGCCCTGCGGTCAACATGACCCGATGCTTTTCCCCATTGCGGTCCGTCACCGTTCCCGGAACACCCGCCGAACACATCGGCGAGTTGACATTTCGGTGCCCATCCCACGGGCTTCCCTCCATGGGAGTTCGAATCGGGTCACCCGGACCAACCACGACAGCATGTGCCGCGACCGGGGCTGCTAAGGACAAAAGTGCTGCGAAAGCCGATACCGCCATTCGACTTCTTGCGTGCTTCATTGAGACGAATCTTTCAAATTTTTAGTTTTCCTTTAGGACCATCCCCCACACTAATCCACCACCCCACCCCCAGAAATAGCGTTTTCTCAGACTCTTGGACTTTTACAAAAGTCGTTATCGAATCGTTTCCACAACCCCACATGTCCCTGCAATAACACCAGGCACCTAGCCAATTGACTACCCCCACTTGGGTAGCCAATTGATGCTAAACATATCTCGAACATTAGTTCTATATGTTCGAAAATGCGAGTCCGGGGTGTTCGATAACTTGTGAGCCATGAACACAGCAGACGAGTTTCCCATTCATCGCCGCCTAGCTCTTCCCCCACTATCCGCTACCTACCGTGCAGAATGTTTCGAAGACCTCGACCTCATCCGCACAATCCTCTGCCACCCCACCATCGCCCGTAGGCATTCGCCCGGCGCGCTAGATCACACCTTTTCGCTTCCCGACGGGCCTGTGGTCACCGTCCGCGCGTCGCGGATAGCGCTTCCTCGCGCACTGGTCTCTCAGCTTGCCGACGTGCACGCGGAATACTTCATCCTGAAGGATGAGCCCATGTTCATGTACTCCGTTTCCGTCAAGGTGGCATCCTCATCGGAGGTAGTCCTCCGCGGAATTGGCGGTTCGAATCGGACGCGGGAAGAAAACCGCCGACGTACTCGGGCTGTGGCTGAGGCTCTCCATCGTGCGCAGGACTGCAGCAAGATACACGAAAACGGCACTGACCTCGCACTCCCCGGGCGCCGTTATAGCTGGATTGGCACCAGGGGCGCGCGGCCACTGCCGTGTCCTAACGAGCTCTTTTCTTCTCGCCCATCAGCGGCTTAGCACTGGTCACAGTGCTGCCACAGTACGGCTACTCGCTGTCGTCGCCTTCTTCGTCGTCCTCGTCGTCATAGTCGCCATCGTCATAGAGGTCATCATCGTCGTCATCGTCATCATCATCCCCGTCCAAGGAGGCAACGTGATCAGAGTAGATATACTCCGCGTACCCGTCATCGACGGGTGCCAGCTGATCTTCCCATTCCTCTGCGCGGTCTACCACGAGCGCAAGGACATCCATCAGCTTGTCAAAGTCCTTGAAGGTGCCCAGCGTCAGAACCTCATTGCGCAAGGTCTGGATGTCAGAGTAGAGGTCAGCGAACATCTTGCGACGGTCATCATCGGTGAGAACCGTTTCGGTGTCCGAGTCCCAGAACTCTGCGATGGCCTGGTCGACAATGTCGTCCAAGTTCGCGTCCTGGGAGATGAAGCGGACGTGTGCGCTGGGCTCGTTATTGTGGGCAGTTACCAAAACCTGGACCAACGAGGAGGTACCAACTTCGGAGGTGACCAAGGTTGCCTCTTCGGGGTCCTGTTCAAACTCCAGGTCAGCAATGCGGTCATCATCACCATCGAGCAGAGTGCGCAGCAGGCCAACAACCTGGTCAGTAGCTACATGGTGGGCGACTGCCGCGACGGCGTCTTCGACGGAGAATACAGCGGAGACCAGAACAGCTTCGAACTCGTCGTCCTCATCATCCACATCGGCAGCGGCTACGTAAACTTCGGCAGCCGGGATGTCCTCATCAATGGTGACGAACTGAACCTCCAGGTCAGAGGTAATGGGAACGAAGAGGGTGTCATCGTTGACACGACTTTCAATGCCCTCGCGGTCCAGTGCCGCAGCAATCTGCTCGAAAAAGCTCATGGGTGGAATCCTCCCTTGAAAGATAATTGGCCTCTACCCGCAGCCAATCGTAGCGACAAACGCGCAATCATGGGGCGGCTCATGCCCCCGACAATTGTTGCGAAAGATCACGCCGGCAGTGCGCGTGCTACATCAAAGCCGCCAACGCGGCCGGTTGAGGGGCAGGCCGCCAGCTGTCGATTCTCGAAAACAGAGCGCTCAGTAGCGTGCCCAGAGCTGATGGCGTTCCTCACGCGAACGTTTCGGACACGAGACACACAGATCGGCGTCTGGGCTGTGATAAATCATGCAGCAAGTAGCTCTCTCCAGGTGAGTAACTACATCGAAGTCCGGTTCTTCTCCCGATTCAGCAGCGGCTTCATCCCAGGGGCGCACCTCGCCTCCACAGGAATCCATGAAACGAGGAAGAGGGACCTTATGTACTCGCTGTACTCCCTCAACGACATGTTTGCCAATAAGCGCTCCGCGCCAGGGCTCCATCAGCTCATTACCGGCGGATATTGCGGCATTAGCTACGGCATCGGCAGCCACGGCCCAAAGAGGAGCAGGCTTGATTTCCCCGACTTCTCCAACAACCTGAGCCAACGGCTCCAAGAAATGGGCCAGTGCTTCGCCGGAATCCTTCAGCTCATCCGCATCCTCAGCAGAAATGCTTTCAAACTGTTGAGCTTGGAACCCGACCCAATAGTCATCTCGGAGAAATGTGAACCAAGAAGACCACTGCCACACTGGAACTCGATCGGAAACCAACACGCATGCCAGCGATGGCCCTACCAATGCTCCGCACATGGACCACCACCACAACTGGGCCTGGAAACGGGTATCCACCTCAACCTCGGGCATGGGAAACAGCCTTCTCCCGGCCTCAATTCCGGCGGCTACAGCTTCGGTAGAAAGGTGCCACTCCGCAGCGCCGTCGTGAGGCATGACATCTGCGGAAAACCGAGGAAAGTCCGCCAAAAGCTGGGAGTACTCGGGAGGCAATGCGGCGCCCCGCATGACATCGTTCACCAGTCTCACCCTTCTATCCGCTGTGGTAGTCGCCGTACACGTGTCTATTTTTCCACCGACTACGGAATTTCCCCACAGCTCAGTAGTGTTTATATGGGCATATGGCTCTCAACGGACCCGTTTAGGAGGTCTACTACTTTGTTCCAAAAGACGAAGAAGGATTCAACTCGCACAGTAACTGATGCAGTGAACTCAACCCCCGAAGCAATCGAACGTGATGCCGGAAAACTGGGAACCCTTCTTATCCAAACCCTGGATAAGACCATGAGCTGGCAGTCATCTGCCATCACCGGGTACGTCAGTTCCCTGCACAAGCGCAAAAAAGATGAAACTCCGGCGCAGGTACAGGAACGTATTGATTCCCACTACCTGAACCTGGTCACCGGCACCGGTGGTGCAGCTGGCGGCAGCGCAGTTCTTCCCGGCGTCGGCATGATTACGGGCTTGGCTGCGGTTACCGGTGAATCACTGCTGTTCCTGGAAGCATCAGCCTGGTACACACTGGCCTCAGCAACCCTGCGCAATATTGACATCACCGATCCACAACGCCGTCGCACGCTGATTCTTGCGGCCATGAGCGGTTCTGAAGGGACAGCTATTATGGCCTCCCTGCTTGGCGAGGAATCGCTGCGGAAGCAGACCAAAACTTCCGTGAATTCCCTACTGCCACGGCTTGGCGTTCCGCAGCTGGGTGCAGCAAACCGTCTGCTAATTCGCGAGGCACGCAAGCGCTTGATGAAGAACGCTCGTCTGGCCATCATCGGCAAGATTTTGCCATTTGGAATTGGCGCCGTGGTTGGGGCCTCCGCAAACCGCAAGCTCGGTGGCATTCTTATCAGTTCCACTCGCGCATCTCTGGGCCCACTTCCCCAGGATTGGTCGGACTTTGAACGAAAGCTACCGGCTAAATCCAACACCTCTGAAGACTCGAAGAAGGACTCAAAGTCATCGAGGTTCTCTATTCCCTCGGCGCTGAAGTGGCCGAAGAAAAAGAAGAATAAGTAGTTCCTCTTACCCCGATTACCCTTCAGCGACGTTTTTCAATGGAAGAGCGGTACCCACCATGGCCCAGAGCAAACCCCTCAGAACCTCTCCCATGAAGTTCTTGTGGAAACAGTCTCTTCACAGGCCGCTACCGCTCTATGGTGTCGTTGTTGCAGCGCTAATCGTTGTCGGGGTGGAGTCCGTACTTCCGCTTCTCACTAGAGATGCCATTGATGTGGCAACGGGCTCTTCCGATGGCGGTGTCCCCGCGCGCCTGCTGCCTTCCCTAACTCCCCTGCAGGCAGTCATTTCCGTATTTCTGGCCATCGCGTTAGTACGCTTCATCGCCCAGGTGGGGCGCAGATTCTTCTCCGGCAAACTCTCCATTGATGTTCAGCACGACCTGCGACTAAAAATCCTTCGCTCCCTACAAAACCTCGATGGTCCAGCACAAGACCGAGTCAACACAGGCCAGGTTGTATCGCGGTCAATTTCCGACCTCCAGGCGGTGTCCGGACTACTGGCGATGTTGCCGTTGACGCTGGGGTCCGTCGTCAAGCTGTTCATCACTATCGGCATCATGCTCGCCCTCTCGCTGCCCCTGACGCTGGTCGGCCTCGCCGTGGTGCCAGCGATTGTCTACATTGCAGTGAATTCGCGTGACAAACTCCATGCCGCAACCTGGGCTGCCCAACAGCAAGCAGGCGAGATTGCCGGACAAGTCGAGGAAACCGTTTCCGGCATCCGTGTTGTCAAGGCGTTTGCGCAGGGTGACAACGAAGTTGTGAAGATGGAGCGTAACTCGTCTCTGCTCTATTCCCTCCGCCTGCGAGCGGCAAAACTCAGCGCTCGATTCCAACCGGCGCTGCAGTCGTTGCCGCAACTGTCCCTCGTCGGAAATATCGCGGTCGGTGGCTGGCTAGCGATTCACGGACACATCACCCTAGGCACGTTCGTAGCTTTTGCCACGTATCTCACCAGCCTGACTGCCCTGTCGCGTCTGGTCTCCAACATGGTCATCTCGATACAGCTGACGTCGGCAAGCATCGACCGCATTTCCGATGTCATCGACGCCCGACCAGACAACCCCGAACCCACCGACGCGCTTCCTCTCCCCGACGGCCCCGTTGGCATCAGCTTCAACCACGTCACCCACAGCCGTGGCGGACGCACGCTTATCGACGATGTCTCATTCTCCGTCGCGCCAGGGGCGACCTTAGCGTTGATTGGCCCACCGGGGTCCGGAAAGACTATCGCCACGGAGTTACTCGGCCGTCACTATCTGCCGGATTCGGGAACTATCACTATCGATGCGCCCAGCCACGGCACATCCACAGATACCGCGCGCATTCTCTCCAGCGACGTATATGACGCTATTACTGTCGTTCCGGACTCTCCTTATCTATTTGCGGGCACGTTGCGTGAGAACATCGCATTCGCCAATCCCGCGGCGTCCCAGGAAGAGATTATCGCCGCAGCGACCGCCGCCCAGGTCAACTTCGTCGACGACCTGCCTCAGGGGTGGGACACAGCCATCGGCGAGCGCGGGCATAATCTCTCCGGCGGACAAGCTCAACGCGTGGCATTAGCACGGGCATTCCTCGCCCGTCCTCGAGTTTTGGTTCTCGATGACGCAACCTCAGCAATCGATGCTGCAACTGAGTTGGAAATCTTCAACGCGCTGACCTCACAGCTGGCAGATACGACTATCGTCATCGTGGCGCATCGATCTTCCACTCTCGAGCAGGCGGACCACATCGCCATTTTCGAAGACGGTGCCATTACCGGCATTGGAACCAAGGCCGAACTGATTACTTCTCATCCGCGCTTCACCGAGCTGATGGACATCGACCAGAGTGCCTACCCCGAAATCGAAAACCTCGTTCTCGACCCCATCGACAGTGAGGACCCCAGCCCCGAGGAACTCTGGCCCGACGAATCCGCACCAACCTCCGACGACTCCACGTCAGACACCTCTGCGCGGCTTCCCAGAGACGCCACTTCTCAAATGACCCGCGGGGTAGGCCAAGCCGGAGGCGGTCCAGGTGGACCCGGTGGCCCTGGTGGTCCCGGTGGTCGCGGCGGCGGGCGTGGCGGCATGGGGGCGGCTCTCGCCAATGCTCCTGCGACGCCAGAGCTTCTCGAGCGTGTGCGAAACCTCCCACCCGCTAGCGAAAAACCGCGTGTACCAGCTCGAGCACTCGACAACTCCGAGCCTTTTTCTCTGCGCCGGCTGCTCTCCTACGTCCGCGGCCTATTTATAAGCGTCATTGCGCTGCTGGCCCTCATTGCCGTTGCCGATCTCGCGTTCCCCATGCTCGTGCGCTACGCCATTGACCACGGCATCCGTGAGCACAATGAAGCCGTGTTGTGGGCCTGCGCCGCAGGCGGTTTGGCGACAGTCCTCATCAGCTGGATTGCCGTAGCCACAAATGCTGTTATTACTGCGCGCACTGGTGAGCGGCTGCTCTATGCCCTGCGTGTGCGCTGCTACCGCCACCTGCAGTCGCTTGGCATTAACTACTTCGAGGCCAATCGCTCGGGTGCCATCATGACGAGGATGACAACCGACATCGACGCGCTGTCCTCCTTCCTACAAACGGGATTGGCAGAGGGCGCGATTGCCACGTTCACTCTGCTCGGTGTCTCAGTGCTGTTGCTTGCCACACAGGTGTCACTCGCCGCGGTGGCGTTGGCGACGCTTCCCATCATTGTGGCGGCCACCCTGGTATTCCGCCGAATCTCCTCACGCCTATACAAGGCTGCACGCGAGCAACTTTCCTTGGTCAACGCTGATTTCCAGGAGACCATTGGTGGGCTTCGCGAGATTCAGATGTACCACCGCGTCGCCGATATCGAATCTTCCTTTGCCGAGGGATCCGATAAGTACCGCGCAATTCGTCAGCGAGCACAGCTGGCCGTGGCCTTATTCTTCCCCGGCATCAACTTCGTCTCTGAGTTGGCAACAGCTGCGGTGTTGGCTGTCGGCGCACAACAGGTTGCTGCGGGAACTACGACACCCGGCGTACTCGTCGCCTTCACGCTGTACCTGGGAATGCTCTTTGGCCCGATTCAGCAGCTGTCCCATGTTTTCGACGGCTACCAGCAGGCGAAGGTCGGTCTCAATCGCATTGGTGACCTCCTACAGACCGCCCCCATGCCAGATCACGGCACTACTGACAGCGCGTCCCGTGCAGCTGCTGGCGACCTGCGCTTAGACAAGGTGACTTTCTCCTACCCCGCCACCAACTCTGAGCACGAACGCCCGCAGGTCCTCGATGCTCTCGATTTGCAGATTCCTGCCGGAGAAACAGTCGCAATTGTCGGATCCACCGGTGCCGGAAAATCAACAATCATTAAGTTGTTTGCCCGTTTTTACGATCCAGTTGACGGTGTGGTGCGAGCCTCTGAAACTGACATCCGCGACTTCCCTCTTAACGATTGGCGACGCACCCTCGGCTATGTCCCCCAAGAATCACACCTATTTTCGGGGACAGTAGCAACAAATATTTCCTACGGTCTGCCGGACAGCAGTCATGCTGAAATTCAGCAAGCCGCGAAGAATGTCGGTGCTCTCAGCACCATTGCCAGTCTGCCCGGCGGCTTCCACCACCCCGTCGGCCCAGATGGCCGAGGACTCTCCTCCGGACAGCGTCAACTCATCGCACTCGCTCGTGCCGAAATGATGCGTCCTGAACTGCTGCTTCTCGACGAGGCCACCGCGACACTCGACCCTGCAACTGAGTCGGCAATCCACGAAGCCACTGACCGTGCGTCGCGTCAACGCTCGGCAATTATTGTGGCCCACCGCCTGGCTACGGCAGCTCGGGCCAACCGGATTTTGGTACTTGACCACGGACGTATTGTCGAGGACGGCTCCCATGATGAGCTTCTCGCGGCGGGTGGCCAATACGCAGAGCTCTGGAGCAAGTACCATATGGGGAGCGCGACGGTGTAGTAATTCAGAATTTTCGTTATCCTTGAATGACACTTTGACGCTTGCGCTCATTAGAATAAACGTGAGTTAGTAAAACTAAGACGAAAAGAGGCGAGTACCTGCCGTGAGCAGCGACATGAGCTTCGGCCAGAACGAATGGCTGGTCGACGAGATGTACCAGCAATTCCAGAAGGATCCACAATCTGTGGGTCAGGAATGGCGCGAATTCTTCGCAACCCACACCCCGTCCCAAAAGGACGGGGACCTTTCCAACATGGCAAAGCCAGCAGCAGCCACGAAGGAGGAAGCTAAGGCAACCGGACGTCGTGAGTCCAAGGGGGTCGAACCAACCAAGACCCCGAACAAGCCGGCGTCTCCGAAGCCGAAGAAGTCCCCGATGGATGCAGCAGCCAAGGTTTCGGCTGTTGAATCCGGCGAGGAGCCTCTGAAGGGCGTCGCACGGGCTATCGCTAAGAACATGGATGTCTCCCTGGAGATGCCGACTGCTACGTCGGTTCGCGATATGCCGGCCCGTCTGATGTTTGAAAACCGCACCCTGGTTAACAATCATCTGGCACGCGCCCGCGGCGGCAAGATTTCCTTCACCCACATCATTGGTTACGCCATGGTGAAGGCTGTCATGCTCCACCCGGATATGAACAACAACTACAAGGTGGTTGACGGCAAGCCAGTTCTGGTTACCCCGGAACACATTAACCTCGGCCTGGCCATTGATATGCCAGCTAAGGATGGCTCTCGTTCTCTCGTAGTTGCCGCTATCCGTGAGTGTGAGACCCTGACCTTCAAGCAGTTCGTCGACGCCTACGAGGACATCGTCGTTCGTGCTCGCCACGGCAAGCTGACCGGTAAGGACTTCCAGGGTGTCACCATTTCCCTGACCAACCCGGGCGGCATTGGCACTCGTCACTCCGTCCCGCGCCTGACCAAGGGCCAGGGCGCGATTATCGGTGTCGGTTCCATGGATTACCCGGCTGAGTTCGCTGGTGCTTCCGCTGACCGTCTGGCAGAGATGGGCATCGGCAAGCTGGTGACCATCACCTCTACTTACGATCACCGCATTATCCAGGGTGCAGAGTCCGGCGAGTTCCTGCGTACGATGAGCAACCTGCTTGTCGACGACAAGTTCTGGGATCACATCTTCCAGACCATGCGCGTCCCGTACACCCCAATCCGCTGGGCACAGGACCTGCCGAACACGGGTATCGACAAGAACACCCGCGTTATGCGTCTGATCGAGGCCTACCGCTCCCGCGGTCACCTGCTGGCGGACATCGACCCGCTGCGTTCTGACCAGCCGAATACTTCCGCTCCGAACCACGCTGACCTCGATATCGAGGAGCACGGTCTGACCCTGTGGGATCTGGACCGCACCTTCAACGTCGGTGGTTTCGGCGGCAAGGAGACGATGACGCTGCGCGAGGTGCTTTCTCGCCTGCGCAACGCATACTGCCTCAAGGTCGGTTCCGAGTACGCTCACATTCTCGACCGCGAAGAGCGCGAGTGGCTGGAAGAGCGCCTTGAGGGCGGCCAGCCGAAGCCGTCCCACGCTGAGCAGAAGTACATCCTGCAGAAGCTGAACGCCGCCGAGGCATTCGAGAACTTCCTGCAGACCAAGTACGTCGGACAGAAGCGCTTCTCCCTTGAGGGCGCAGAGTCGCTGATTCCGCTGATGGACTCCGCCATCGATACCGCTGCTGGTGCTGACCTCGATGAGGTCGTCATCGGTATGCCACACCGCGGTCGACTGAACGTGCTCGCAAACATCGTCGGCAAGCCACTGCGCCAGATCTTCACCGAGTTCGAAGGCAACATCGACCCGGCACAGGTCGGCGGTTCTGGTGACGTCAAGTACCACCTGGGCACTACTGGCCGTCACATCCAGATGTTCGGCGAAGGCGAGATCGACGTCACCCTGACTGCGAACCCGTCCCACCTCGAAGCCGTCAATCCGGTCGTTGAGGGTCTTGCTCGTGCACGCCAGGACAAGATCAACAAGGGCGAAGAGGGCTACTCCGTCATGCCGCTGCTGCTGCACGGTGACGCTTCCTTCGCCGGCCTGGGCATTGTCCAGGAGACCCTGAACCTCATGTCCCTGCGTGGTTACAAGGTCGGCGGTACCGTCCACATCGTGGTGAACAACCAGATTGGCTTCACCACTTCACCGGACTCCGGTCGCTCCTCCTACTACGCAACCGACATCGCCAAGGCCTACGGCTGCCCGGTCTTCCACGTCAACGGTGACGACCCGGAGGCTGTCGTCTGGGTCGGCCAGCTGGCTGTTGAGTACCGTAACCGCTACGGCAAGGACGTCTTCATCGACCTGGTCTGCTACCGCAAGCGCGGCCACAACGAGGCCGATGACCCGTCCATGACTCAGCCGCTGATGTACAAGATCATCGACGAGAAGGAAAGCGTTCGCGCTCAGTACACCGAGGACCTCATCGGTCGCGGTGATATCTCCGAGGAAGAGTACGAAGCAGTACGCCGAGACTTCCACGACCAGATGGAAGCGGTCTTCAACGAGGTCCGCGCAGCTCAGGACGCGAAGCCGGGCGAGCAGCACGGTATTGCAGGCTCCCAGCCGCTGCCGCACGGTCTGGAAACCGGCATTGACAAGGCAGAGATTGTCGAGATTGGTCAGTCCTACGTCAACCTCCCTGAGGGCTTCAAGATTCACCCGCGTGTTGCGCCGGTCGCTAAGAAGCGCGCGGAGATGACTCAGGAAGGTGGCATCGACTGGGGTATGGCCGAGCTGCTGGCAATCGGCTCCTTCACCGGTGCTGGCATCGACGTCCGCTTCGCAGGTGAGGATGTCCGCCGCGGTACCTTTACCTCTCGCCATGCAGTTCTGATTGACTCCGAGGACGGTTCGGAATACAACCCGATCGACGCCTACGGTAAGTCCAAGAACGGCGGCCGCTTCATGATCTACAACTCGGCTCTGACCGAGTACGCAGGCATGGGCTTCGAGTACGGCTACACCCTGGGTAACCCGGACGCAGCAGTGTTCTGGGAAGCACAGTTCGGTGACTTCGCCAACGGCGCTCAGACCACCATTGACCAGTACGTTTCCTCCGGCGAGGCCAAGTGGGGTCAGACCTCCAAGCTGATCCTGCTGCTACCGCACGGCTACGAGGGCATGGGCCCGGACCACTCTTCGGCACGTATCGAGCGCTTCCTGCAGCTGGCAGCCGAGGGCTCCTACACCGTTGCTCAGCCGTCCGAGCCGGCTAACTACTTCCACCTGCTGCGTCGCCACGTCCTGTCCGACCTGCACCGTCCGCTGGTTGTGTTCTCGCCGAAGTCGATGCTGCGCAACAAGATGGCAGCGTCTGCTGTCGAGGACTTCACCAACCCGAACAAGTTCCGCTCAGTCATCGATGACCCGAACTTCGAGTCCAAGGACAAGTCCGGCATCAAGACCCTGCTGCTCTGCTCCGGCAAGATCTACTGGGAGCTGGAGAAGAAGCGCAAGAAGGACAAGCGCGACGATCTTGCAATCGCTCGCCTGGAGATGCTGCACCCGCTGCCGCACAACCGCCTCCGCGACATCTTCGAGTCCTACCCGGATCTTGAGGAAGTCCGCTGGGTTCAGGATGAGCCGGCTAACCAGGGTCCATGGCCGTTCCTGGCACTGAACCTCCCAGAGGTTCTGCCGGATATGCCGAAGCTGACCCGCGTTTCCCGCCGTGCACAGTCCTCCACCGCAACTGGTGTGGCTAAGGTACACCAGATTGAGGAGAAGGCTCTGCTGGAAGAGGCTCTCAAGTAGGTCTCATTGACTGGTCTTCACCAGTTAGCGTGTGAACGCTAAGGGGCTCCAACCGTTCGGTTGGAGCCCCTTTCCTGTTGCTTGGGCGATCGTTGCCAGGCATCAAGGGCGAATAGTCAAAAAGCGTGTCCGGTCGGCGTGCCACCGGGTCGGCACCATTTACTACTTAGTCCTCAATGCGAGTTACTGACTACGTTTATGACAAAAAGATCCCGAAAAATGGCATGAAAGTGTCATAAACTCGCACAGTTTCACATTTGCAGCCCGCATTCATGGGTTATTCAACAAACTTGGCGGCAGCCAACAGCAGATACGCGTCAGATACCGCCACAACTAGCCCCCGCCGCCCCGACTACGCCTTGTCCAGCCACTCCTGAGCGACCAACTCAGGGCTGGCGCCACCAGCCACAGCCCGGGTCATCAGCTTCAAGTCCTCAGTGCTCAGCGAACCCGCAATCTCATTGAGCACGCGGACTCGATCATCTCGGTCCAACGCTGGCTTGACGTAGAAAGGCACAAGCCATTGCGGCAAGTCAGCCCCAGCATTGTCAGCTGACACATCCGCGCAGCCCTGTGCCATGCCCGCGTCGGTGGCCATAACTTCACCCGGCAGCGACCGCGAAAATGCGTCGTACACACGGTCGCGCCACTCGCCGCTGAACTGCTTGTCCGGGGTGGAGTCGTCCGCGTATTCCTCCGCCAGTGAAGCCGCCGACGCAGGGTCGCTCAGGCCGAGTAGCTCACCTGTGCATCCGAAGGAGACCAGGACCGCTTCATTGCGTACGGCCCGCAACCGGTCGTCAGCATCGCGAATGCCGACGACCTCCGCTTGCCGCCCTATCCTCTCAAAGCTCTGCGCATACACGTACGCAAGAGCTGCTTGCTCAGGGTTGCGTAGGTCTGCCCCGACAGTCACCACCGCCTCCTGCTCGGGAGGAACGGGCATCTGCGGATCCAAATCAGAACATGCGGCAAGACCGAACCCCGTCGCCCCAGTGACCAATGCCAGGGCGGTAAAAGTGCACGCAGTAGCCGTGGAGCTACCCTTGCACCCCATTGAGCGGATGCGAAAGTGGAACCCGGCGTTCGCACGTCTAAAATCAATCATCGACACCAGCGTAACCTACGAACGGATTGTGAGGTCACCCAGAATGGGCGAAGAGAAAAGCCGCAACATCAGCGCTTCGGCGAAGGCTCGCAATCCGCGAACTAGCTCGGCCAGTCAAAGCCAAAAACCGTCGGCCACAGGAAAACCCGGTAAAACCGCTCGGGCGACGAATGCGGCTAAATCCGCAGCGAAGTCGGCTGTCTCGAAGGTGACGCGCACCAACGGCTCGTCGTCAAGCACAGGAACAGGACAGTCGAGGGCGGTGCGCGATGCCCTGCGCGATTGCGGCGTCTACATCGGCGGCAAGCGGTTGCCGGGCACCTACGACCACTTCTCCGGGCTGTCCGAGGTACGGAATTTTGGCGAGGGCTTCACGTGGCTGTCGTTGTCGCGCCCCAACGCGACACAGATGGATGCCATCGCTGAGCTTTACGGGCTGGATGAGCTGACGGTGGAGGACGCACTGACTAACCGCCAGCGCCCCAAGATTGAGATCCACGATGATCACGTTGTTTTTGTTATTCGCTCGATTCACTACTCCCCGGAAGGTCTCGCGGATGACGAAAATGAGATTATTCGCTCCGGCCAGCTGATGATTGTTATCGGCCCGGAGTACGTCATCACCATTCGCATGGGCATGCCTAGCTCGGATATGCAGCGCATTAGCGCACGCGTGGAGAACACCACCGACGCCATCGACTACGGCCCCGCGGGCGTGCTGTGGGCACTGACGGACAACCTCGTCGATGCGTACCTGCGCATCGCTATGCAGCTGGAAGATCGCGTGGAGATCATGGAAGACGAAGTCTTCGAGCCGAACTT
This sequence comes from Corynebacterium sp. HMSC14B06, assembly GCF_001807075.1. NCBI lineage: Bacteria > Bacillati > Actinomycetota > Actinomycetes > Mycobacteriales > Corynebacteriaceae > Corynebacterium > Corynebacterium sp. HMSC14B06. The sequence continues at coordinate 221,190 of NZ_KV787362.1, forward strand.
GGATTCGGATATTGAGGACATTTACATCCTCAAACGAGAGATTCTGGAAATGCGCCACGCGATCGATCCGCTGACACCGGCACTGCGCTCCCTGATGAATCTGCGGGAAGACATCATGCCTAAGGACGTCAGCCGTTATCTTTCCGATGTTCTCGACCACCAGCTCGCCGCCGCGGACCTCGTCTCCGGACTCGACGAACGACTCTCCGCCCTCATCGACGCCGCCGCCGTGAAAATCCAGCTGCAGCAGAACCAGGATATGCGTACCATCTCGGCGTACGCGGCTATTCTCGCCGTCCCGACCGCCCTGGCCGGCATCTACGGCATGAACTTTGACCACATGCCCGAGCTGCACTGGGAGTACGGCTACTTCATCGTCCTCGCCATCATGTTTGCCATCGTGGCGTTTTTGGTGTGGGTCCTGCGCCGCAACAAGTGGCTGTAGGTACTGCTTCTGGCAGGCATCGCTTTACGACGGATACAGCAACCTACCCGCGATTCCCACCGAGCGCCCGCTGCGCCAACAGGTCACGGGCCCGCTCGGCATTGCGGGGATTGCACAGGACGTCGTAGCGACGGGCAACAATCTCCGTTGTGCTCGAGAAATCCCGCTTGCCGTTTTGCATTGCGTACGGAACTGCGGCCAGCACGATGCCGAAGATGGCGCCCATACCGAGGCCAACAATCAGCGGACTAACCCAATCCTCCTGGAAAAGCCCCAGAATCAGGCCGAAGAACAGGCCCATCCACAGCCCGTACAGCGCGCCGCCGCCGAGCACCTTCGGCCAGGTCAGCCTGCCAACCACGCGCTCCACCTGCATCAGGTCAACACCGACGATGGTGAGGTCGGAAACCGGGAACTCATCGCGATCACTGAGCGAATCCACCGCCGCCTGCGCGTCGGAGTAGTTGGTGAAACTGCCCACCGGCCACCCCTCGGGTACCTGGCGCTGAGGCAACCGGGACTTCATGCTCTGTTCCCGGCCGCTCCCCCAACCGCTGCCCGCTTCCCCATTTGCCATCGGTACTCTCACCGTTCCCTTGCAGTTGTTGTCACAGTAAAAGGTGACTAAGTTGCTAAAAATATTGCTAAAACTATCGCTATAAAGCGTTCTATCAAGGACAACGTCAGACGGTTGGCAATTGTTCCACCGCCTGGTCCGCCGCCCGTTCCACCGCCACCGCGCTTGCCGGAGGGGTGGTCGCTGTGACCGTCGTAAAGCGGCAAACTACTGATTTTGTCAGTAGTTCTTTGTCTTGCGGGGTCTCACGATAAGATTCACTACATAATGTCTACGATTACTGAAGCTGAAGTTCGCACCGCCCTGGCGCAGGTCGAAGATCCTGAGGTACGTCGCCCGATTACCGAGGTTGGCATGGTCAAGTCCATCTCGGTGGCGGACAACAATGACGTGGCCGTGGAGATTTACCTCACCATCGCCGGTTGCCCCATGAAAAACACCATCATCGAGCGCACCGAAGAGGCGCTGAACGGTATCGAGGGCGTTGGCAACGTCACCGTCACGACCGATGTGATGAATGACGAGCAGCGCCGCGAGTTCCGCAACGCCGTCCGCGGCACCGCCTCCGAGCCTGTGATCCCGTTTGCCCAGCCGGACTCCCGCACCCGCGTGTTCGCCGTCGCCTCCGGTAAGGGTGGCGTCGGTAAGTCCTCCGTGACCGTGAACCTCGCCGCCGCGCTGGCCGCGAAGGGCCTTTCTGTCGGTGTCCTCGATGCCGACGTCTACGGACACTCCATCCCGCACATGATGGGCTCCGAGGAAAAGCCGCACCAGGTCGACGACATGATCATGCCTCCGCAGGCGCACGGCGTGTCACTGATTTCTATCGGACACTTCGTCGACGACAACGCACCGGTTGTCTGGCGTGGGCCAATGCTGCACCGCGCTATCCAGCAGTTCCTCGCAGACGTGTTCTGGGGCGACCTGGACGTCCTGCTTTTCGACCTGCCCCCGGGAACCGGCGACATCGCCATCTCCGTGGCGCAGCTCGTGCCGAACGCTGAGCTGCTGATTGTTACTACCCCGCAGATGGCCGCCGCCGAGGTCGCAGAGCGCGCCGGCACCATTTCGCTGCAGACCCGCCAGCGCATCGCCGGTGTCATCGAGAACATGAGCTGGATGGAGATGCCGGACGGCTCCAAGATGGAGGTCTTCGGCGCAGGTGGCGGCGAGACCGTTGCCCGTCGTCTTACCCAGATCACCGGCGGAAAGGTCGAGCTGCTCGGCCAGGTGCCGCTGGACACAGAGCTACGCGAAGGCGGCGACAAGGGCACCCCGATTGTCCTGTCCAAGCCGGATTCGGGCGCGGGCGAGGCCCTGAACGCCATCGCTGACAAGCTGGTTGTTCGTCGCGAGTCGCTCGCAGGCAAGTCGCTCGGCCTGGGCGTGACTCCGAAGTAGGCCTTCGCTTTACGACGATCACAGCGACGCCCCCTCCCCGGTAGTTTCGGTGCCGGGAAGGGGGCGTCTGCTTTTGTGGCTGCGGTGTCTGGGGCGTATGTGTTGTGGGTGTTTTCGGCGGTGCATCCATCAAAGCGGCTGCGTGCACTTACTGACTAGGTTTATGACACTTTCGTGGCAAAATTTGTGCTCAAAGTGTCATAAACCTAGTCAGTAACTTGCGGTCGGGAACGGTTTGCAACCTCTATAGGTTGTCGTCGTCGACCCAGGCCTGCACCCCACGGGGCTGCTGAGGTTGTTGCGGCTGCTGTGGTGTTTGCTGTGCTTGCTGTTGGCGGGCCTGGGCAACTGGATCCTGCCACGTCCCCGGCTGCGGGAGCGGCTGCTGCGACGGAGCCGGCTGCACTGGCTGGTTCGTATTGGACTGCTGGTACTGCTGACCCGCAGGCCCGGCCGCTCCTGCAGCTCCGGCTGCACCAGTTCCGCCACCACCCGCTGCGGGCTTACCGGAGAGCATGTCCAGGTAGGTGTCATCGCCGTCGAAAAGCGTCCTGGTGATGGCGGTCTTCGGGTTGAGACGACGGAGATCGTTGAGCTCCTGCAGCGGCTTGCGAAGATCGTCGAAGTCTTCGCCGAACTCGTCCGAGAGGTTATCGCGTGCGTCATTGATTGCGGTGCGCGCAGCCAAGAGCAATGCGCGGACGTCCTCAATTACCTTCGGCAACCGCTCAGGTCCGATGAGAATTAGTCCGAGGATAAAGAGGACAAGAATCTCGCCCCAGCCAACATTAGAAAACACGTTATACCACCTTAGTTACAGTGCACCTCGCATGCAGCATTGCGTGGCCAAATCCACCAAATCTGCTAAATCCGCAGAAACCAGCGCCCCCTACTCCGGCGTGATCTTCGCCTCCAGCTCGGCTCCGTGGCGAACGATCTTCAATACCGCCTCATTACCAGCGCCAACAGTCCACAGCGCCACCGTGAGCTCATCTGCGGACGATACCGCGCGGTCTCCCACAGCCGTAATCACATCGCCTTCCTGCAGGCCTTCCCGGTCGGCAACGCCTCCCGGCAGGATGCTGGCAATCTCGGCACCAGTCAGTGCGCCATTGGAAACCGTGCGCGCTGTCACGCCAATCCCCGGATGAACCGGCTGCTCACCGGCGATGAGCTGCTCCGCGATGGCAACGGCTGAATTGATTGGAATCGCAAAGCCCAACCCCTGTGAGCCACCCGAACTACTGAAAATCACCGTATTAATACCGATAATGGCACCGCGGATATCCACCAGTGGACCACCCGAGTTACCCGGGTTGATGGAGGCATCGGTCTGAATCGCATCGGCGTAACCGTCCGTGTCGGTCCCCTCAGCAGCCAGGCGCACCGGGCGATTGAGCGCCGAGACAATGCCCGAGGTCACCGTGCCGCCAAGCCCCTGCGGCGAGCCCATCGCAATCACTGTGTCACCGACCGCAACCGCGTTGGAATCACCAAGCTGCGCCACAGTCAGCCCCGCAACATCTTCGACCTTAATCACAGCGAGGTCGGTCTTCGGGTCGCGGCCAATAATCTTGGCCGGCACTTCCTTCAGCTTTCCGCCGTCCCAAAACGTTACGGAGACCTGCATATCCTGCCGGTCCGCCACCGCCGAAACGACGTGGTTATTCGTCAAAATATGACCGTCACCATCAATGACAAACCCCGAGCCCACGCCCGAGACCTCACCGGCACTGACCGCAATCGACACCACCGCGGGACGAAGAGCCTCCGCCACCTTGCCGATTTCAGTCAAATCACCGTTGCCCGGCCGCCCCTCGATCTGCTGCAGCTCCACACGCTGGTAGTCCGAGCGGAAAGACTTGCCAGCCCAACCGCCAACAAAGCCGCCAACACCGCCAATGAGCAGCACCACGGCCGACGATGCCGCAATCACACGCCACGGCACCTCGCGGCCAAAAATCACTTCCCGCGCGCTGACGCGGGGAGCCGTCTTCGGGCGAGGCTTCTTTTTCGCTTCGGGTTTGCGGGCTGGACGCCCCGTCGTCATGCGTGACGACGAATCCTGCCACGGCGAATACTCTTGGGCGGTCGCACTGGTGTCGTCGTCAAGCTTCTGCCCTGGAGCACGCTGTAACCCGCCAGTTGCGGCGGCACGATCGGAGTCCGGGGCGAACGCGGAATCATCGAAAGAGCGATGTTTGCCCACTAGTGACTACCACCTTTACGAAAACCGCGAACGATCTGCTCCAACGCGGCACTCAGCGACTCCGGCGGACGGTGCGTGAGATGCCGCGCCGACCGATGGGGCTCTGAGTCCTCGCAACTGCCTGCGAAATCAGCAATACGAGCGCGCAGCTCAGCTGGAATGTGCAAGGGCGCACTATCACGCAGACGCTTGGCTGCCTGCCGCTGCTTCGCGACCTCCCGGCGACACTCCGGGCATGCCATCAGGTGCGCCTGCGCACGACGCTCAGCTACGACCGACAACTCGCCGTCAACAAAAGCGGCAATCGCCTCGGTGCCGAGATGCTCCGTTGACAAAAAACGCTTGTCATCGCCCTGCTGAATCACAGACTGCAGCACCTCCAGAAATCGCACCTATTTAACTAGCCCCACAATAGCCGCTCCCGCGGATTGAGTGCGGGAAATCTAGCCTGCGGTGACCGACTCCGGCAGCTCCTGTCGTTCCTTCTCCAGGCGCTCCAACGTCGCCCGCAAGCTGGAACGTGCCCGGTGAATACGCGAACGCACAGTGCCCATCTTGAGCCCAAGGGTGCTGGCAATTTCCTCGTAGGTCAGCCCCACCACATCACAGAGGACAACCACCGCGCGATAGTCCGGCTGCAGCTCAGCCAGCGCGATTTCCAAATCCGGGTCGAGCATCGCGTCATCGACGGCCTGCTCCGGCGTCTTCAGCGTGCCCGGGACACGGTCGTAGTTCTCCGGCAACGCCTCCATCCGGATGACCTGCCGGTGCCGGACCATATCCAAAAACAGGTTAGTGGTAATCCGGTGCAGCCAGCCTTCAAAAGTGCCGGGACGGTATGACTTCAGCGAGCGGAACACACGCATGAATGTTTCCTGCGTCAGGTCTTCCGCGTCCTGCTGGTTACCAGTTAACCGATATGCGAGCCCATAAACACTATCCGCGTGGGCCTGGACCAGCTCCGACCACGACGGCATCTCCCCCACACCTGCGTCAAAAGCCGCGGTGCCGGACAGTTGCTCAGTTACGTCAGCGGACGCGGCGTCCTCGCGGCTGGCGCCTACGCTGACTCGTTCGGACTTGACTCGTTCGGGCATGAGGTTCAGTGTTCCTTACCAACCTTAGGTTTGTAGTGACCTTACCCTGAAAATAGTTTGAGAGTCCAGACAAACTTGAGGCTTGTTTACCCACCTAGTCCGGCACTGACCGGCGCGCCCCGCTGCCCTGCCCGAAGTTTTTTCCTACGCTATAGAACGTGTCCGAAACGAGTTCTTCTGCTACCCCGCTATCCGCACGTGACGCTATTGCACAGCACGTCAACAACACGACCGTAGTCTCCGAGGCCCTTGAAAGCGCCCGAGAGAGCGCTCGCGAATACGGAGTTGCCGTCCCCGATACGATGACCGGCGCCGCTTTGACCTCGCTCATGGCTCTGACCAGTGCCCGCCGCGACGGTCACCCCGCCGCTGTCATCGCATCGCCTGCGGCAGGCGTAGTCGGTTTGCACCTGGCCGCCGGCCTCGGCGATGACGGCGTTCTCACCTGCATCGACCCGGAGCTCGAGCACCAGTCTCTGGCAAAGTCCGCTTTCCGAGCCGCAGGCATCCGCCCCAACCGACAGCGCTTCCTGCCTTCGCAGCCGCTGGAGGTCATGGATCGACTGGCCGCCGACTCCTACGACTTGGTCTACTTGGACGTCGCCCCGGCGATCCTCCGCGCCGCCCAGGAAAAGGCCTGGCCGCTGCTTCGCTCCGGTGGCGCGCTCGTCCTGACCGGCGCGCTCCTCGACGGCACTGTCGCTGACTCGTCACGCACTGACCGTGACACCGTCGCTGCCCGTGAAGCCGACGAATATATGCTCCAGCTTGACGACGCTTACGTGATGCGCCTACCTCTAGCAGCTGGCACCACTGTGCTGGTGAAGAAGTAGTTTTCTACTGTTGGCCGGCTGGCTAGCGGCAGCGGTGGGCCGAGCCGAGTTACTGACTGCGTTTATGACAGCGGCGGCGGGTCAAGCCAAGTTACTGACTGCGTTTATGACAAAAGTGACCCGGTAGGTTCAGGCGGTGAATGCATCACCAC
>NZ_KV787363.1:0-596 GCF_001807075.1 Corynebacterium sp. HMSC14B06
CCCTTGGGACCTACTCCAGCCCCAGGATGCGACGAGCCGACATCGAGGTGCCAAACCATCCCGTCGATATGGACTCTTGGGGAAGATCAGCCTGTTATCCCCGGGGTACCTTTTATCCGTTGAGCGACACCGCTTCCACAAGCCGGTGCCGGATCACTAGTCCCTAGTTTCCTACCTGCTCGACCTGTCAGTCTCACAGTCAAGCTCCCTTGTGCACTTACACTCAACACCTGATTGCCAACCAGGCTGAGGGAACCTTTGGGCGCCTCCGTTACTCTTTGGGAGGCAACCGCCCCAGTTAAACTACCCACCAGGCACTGTCCCTAACCCGGATCACGGGCCGAGGTTGAGATGTCCAATACGATCAGAGTGGTATTTCAACAACGACTCCACCCCAACTGGCGTTGAGGCATCACAGTCTCCCACCTATCCTACACAAACCGAACCGAACACCAATACCAAGCTATAGTGAAGGTCCCGGGGTCTTTTCGTCCTGCCGCGCGTAACGAGCATCTTTACTCGTACTGCAATTTCGCCGGGTCTGTGGTTGAGACAGCAGGGAAGTCGTTACGCCATTCGTGCAGGTCGGAACTTAC
>NZ_KV787364.1:0-1433 GCF_001807075.1 Corynebacterium sp. HMSC14B06
CGCAATGCTGTTCACTTAAGGATTGTTGACTAATCCTCGGCCAGCAGGAAAATCCGGAATCTGATTATGGATTCCGGATTTTTTATGTCTGTCGCTCAAGATTTAGGCGCTGTTCTGGACTTTGCCGAGCAGCCGCTCTCACGCCTCGACGTATTCACCGATCATATTCCCCAAGAATGGATTAGCACTGCCGCCACTTTGGCCGAAAAGGCCACGGTCCGACGTCGGCGCCTGCCCTCAGATATGGTGCTTTGGTTAGTCGTCGGCATGGCTCTTTTCAGAGGAGAGCCCATCGTTGAGGTCGCGCGCCGACTCAATATCTGCGCCGACGGTCTAGCCAACGAGGTACTTTTGGCGAAGAGCGGCCTTTCACAGGCGCGTCAGCGCCTGGGCAATCAGCCTGTGTCTTGGCTATTTCGACAGTGCGCCAGTACCTGGGGATACGAGCGCTACCCGCAGGATGACTGGCACGGACTTCAGGTTTTTGCCGTCGATGGTGCGCTGTTTCGAACCCCGGAAACACCTCAGTTACGTGCGCACTTTGGCTCAGGCAACACCTCCTCCAATCGGCAGACGCCCTACCCGGTGTTGCGTCTTGTCGCGCTGATGAATGCACGCTCCCACATCATTGCCAATGCTGCCATTAGCCCCTATCGCAAGGGTGAAATCCCACTGGCTAAGGACTTTGTGGAAAGCATACCCAATCACTCGGTGACCTTACTGGACAAAGGGTTTTTCAGCGCTGATCTGTTGTTGAGTATCCAAAACGCTGAGCAAAACAGGCACTGGATGATCCCTGAACGCAAAGGAACGGTCAGGACGGAAGTCGAACATTATGGCGATGGCGATTATCTGGTGCAGATGAGGGTCTCGCCGCAGGCGCGTAAAAAGAATCCGGCATTACCTGAGTACTGGCAGGTAAGAGCTGTGACTTACCAAGTTGAAGGAAATGAGAAAACGGTCTTCACCTCGCTACCGGCTTCGAAATTTAGCGCAGAACAGGTTGCGACGCTTTATCACGAGCGGTGGGAGATCGAGTTGGGTTTCAGAGATATCAAAAGCTCAATGCAAGACAATGCTCTGACGCTTCGCAGCAAGACCGTGGACCTTGTTTACCAAGAGTTGTGGGGGCTTTTACTGGCGTATAACGTGGTGCGCCGAGAAGCCAGTCAGGCGGCTGTCGCTCACAAGCGGGCGCCCAGCGAGATAAGTTTCAAGTTTGCCTGTCAGCACATTGCCAGTCATCTGGTGGTCATGGCCGGGGCCGTGTCGCCATCACATACGCCGAGGCGCCTGGAGGAACTGCGTGGCAGCATCGGTGTGCTCTTCATAACAAAACGCCCTAGGCCGGCGAGGCCCAGGGCGGTGAAGATGTCAAAAACCCGGTATCCGGTTAACCGCAAGGCTGCACCGCTTAAGTGAACAGCATTGCG
>NZ_KV787365.1:0-1669 GCF_001807075.1 Corynebacterium sp. HMSC14B06
TCGGCGTTTTTCAAGGTAGTTGTCGCGTCAACCGTCTAACTATGCTGCTTTTTTCTCAACGTTTTGCTCTCGATCCGGGTTTAACAGCACGGTGCCGATCGGTTCCCAGTTGCGTGTCTCCCTCGACCACCGCTCTGGCCTTTTCTCTCTGGCTTGCTCGTACAGCTCATGTCGCCTGGCCAGGATCTGATGGTCCAGCCCTCGATGCCGCTCAGTCGGTGTCACGAAACGTATCCGGCTGTGCCGATGATCATTGTTGTACCAACGCATGAAATCCCTCACCCAGAGGCGTGCCGCGTCAAGGCTGGCAAACCCGTCCTGCGGCCATTGCGGGCAGTATTTCAGTGTCCTGAACAGCGACTCCGAGTAAGGATTGTCGTTGCTGACACGCGGTCGCCCACGCGACGGGGTGATGCCCAGTTCATACATCTTGCTTAACAACGTCACCGATTTCATCGGCGCACCGTTGTCCGAGTGCAGCACCAGCGGCTCGTGCAAACACTGCTCGCCTATCACGCTGCGTTGCAGCAGGGCGGCGGCTTTCTCGCCGCTTTCCATCTCGTAAACTTCCCAGCCAACGGCCTTGCGGCTGTAAATATCCTCGATCAAATAGAGGTAATAATACTTGCCCCTTATCGGTGACGGCAGGTACGTAATGTCCCACGACCACACCTGATTCGGCGCTTTGGCTGCATGTGTCGTCGGTGCCGCATATCGTCTGGGACGCTGACTGCGCCCTCGACGCTGTTGTTGACCTGCGGCCCGCAAGACGCGATAAAACGTGGCCTCCGACGCCAGATAACACCCTTGATCGGCCAGCCGTGGCACGATCTGGCTGGGCGGCAGGTGAGCGTACTCAGGGCTGTTGCACAGTGTGATAATAGCTTGGCGCTCAACGTCGCTCAGTGCATTGGACGGAGTCGGCCGCGTGACCGTTGTGCGGGCATCAGCCTTGAAAACGTCTGTCTGCGTCCATCGCTGCAAGGTACGCAATGACAGGTCGATTTCCTGGCAGGCCCTTGCTTTTCGGGCTCCCTCTGCAACAGCGGTATTTAGCCAGTCAATCAGTAACAGGCGCTCAGGCAAGGACGTCAGTTGTCCTCGTCGACGGTCCCCCAGTAGTCGTTGAGCTTTTTTCGCAGCACCAACAACGCCGCGGTTTCAGCGAGCGCCTTGTCTTTGCGGCGCAGTTCGCGCTCAAGTTCCTGTATGCGTTTCTTGTCTTTGCGAGATTGCTCACGGTCTTCTTTTTGCTGGGTCTTTTCCGGCTTCTGGCCCGTGATGAACGAGTGTCGCCACGCGTTGATCTGCTCGGGATAAAGGCCTTTGCGGCGACAATACTCGCTCAGGTCGATCTCGGATAAACCGGCGGCTTCGAGCACAACAGCAAACCTGGCTTCGGCTGACCATTTTTCGGTCAGGGGAGTATTTTCAGACACTTCGTTTCCTTCATAACTGAGCTGCTTGCGCCAGTTGGACAAAGACATTTCACTGACCCCTTCGCGGCGGGAAACCTCGGCCATCGACAGGTTCAGCGGGGGGAGCAGCATCTTGAGTAATGCAGCTCTGCGTTCAGGCGAATAGTACGGCACGATCAGTCTCTTTCCGCCCCCGGTCATGCTTTTTTAGGAAAAACCGGAGAGGCGACAACTATCCTGACACCGGGGGC
>NZ_KV787366.1:0-19618 GCF_001807075.1 Corynebacterium sp. HMSC14B06
CCATTATCGGGGACACTCACAAGGTAACGGGCTATTTTCACGTTCCCGGGAGCTTCAGTCTTTACAGCTCGTCGGTGTTCGTGCTGCTCGGCGTTTTCGTCGGCGTTTTCGCTCTGTCCACCGAGCGCCTGGCGGTGGGATTCGGGAAGCTGCGGCAGGGCGCCCGTGAGGGCATCGACCAGGTGATGAGGATCAGGCGCCCGAGGAGCTCCCCGTCCGGCACGCCCACGACTCGGCGTAGCGGCCGCCCTTCGCCAGCAATTCATCGTGCGTGCCCCGTTCTGCGACCGTCCCGTCCTCCGAAAGCACGACGATGAGGTCGGCATCGCGAACGGTGTGCAGGCGATGGGCGACGACAATCACGGTGCGATCGCCGCGCAACGTCTCCATCGTGCCGACGATCGCCCGCTCAGTGGCCGCATCCAGCGAGGACGTCGGCTCGTCGAGAAGCACCACCGGGGAATCCTTCAGAAGCGCCCGGGCGATGGCGAGGCGCTGCCGCTCGCCTCCCGACAGCAGCGTCCCCTCCTCCCCCACCGGGGTATCCCACCCGGAAGGCAGCAGCTCCACGATGCGGTCCACCCCGGAACGCCGGGCGGCCTCGCGCAAGCGGTCCCCGTCACCGGGCTCGGAACCGAATCCGGGATCGGCGAAGACCACGTTGTCCCGCACGGACGCGTCGAAAAGGAAGGTCTCCTGGAACACCGGGGTCACCAGCGAGTTCACGCCGTCGGTGCCGATCCGAGGCAAGGGCACCCCGCCGATGAGGACCTCCCCCGAGTCCGGATCATGAAAACGCGACAGCAGCCGCATGACCGTCGTCTTGCCCGCCCCCGACGGTCCCACTACGGCAACCAGCGCTCCCTGAGGTGCACGGAAGCTGACGCCGTCGAGAACCTTCTTATCCCCGTACCCGAAGCTCACGTCGCGGAACTCCACGTCATGCCCGTCGGGCAGCTCCGGTGCGGCAGGTTCGGGAAGGGCGGGGATTGCCCGCAGGTCACGCAACGCAGCCAACGTGTTGCGGCCCGCACCGAAACCGCCGGACAACGCTCCCGCCGTGGTGATCGGTCCGGTGAACTGGACGACCACGATGAGCATCGGCGCCAAATGCGCCGGCGCCATCCCGCCCGTCGCGGCGACTGCCACGGCGACTATCACCGCCGCCGTGAACACCGCATGGACGACCGAACCCAGCCGTCCGATGGCCGCCCCCTGCGTCGACGTCGCCTTCGCGAACGCATCGTGTTGGGCCCGGATTGCCTCATCCACCATCGCGTCCGCCGCCGAACCGTCGCCCGCGGCGCGAATCGCCTGCTGGCAGCGGGTGAACTCGATCAGCCTGCCGGAGACGGCAGCGACGGCGTCAGCATGCGCTTCGTCCGACTCCCCGCCGACCCGACCAATGGCCCGGTAGGCGAAGAAGATCACCGGCGCCGACGCGACGAGAACCAAACCGACGCGCCAATCCACCGCCAGAATTCCGAAGGCGATGACGGTCGGCGCAACCGCCGCGGCGATGACAGGCCGCAGGATCACGTGCGGCACGGACGCCGCGAACGCGATACCCGACGATGCCATCTCCGAAAAGCGGCCGGCCGTGGACTTGGTGACGTACCCTAGTGGCAACGTCAGCACGCGTTCGCCCAGGGAACGCAGCAGGGACGACAGCACCGCTGCGGAATTCGCCCTGCCGACCGTCCCCGCGGCGAGAGACAGCACCGCATGGGCGGCCGCGAGGCCGGCGATGACGCCGGTGAAACGCCACGCCGTCGCATCATCTCCCTCGGCCAGAGCCGACAGCAGCGGCAGCAGCGCGACGAACGCCGCTCCCTGAGCCAGCGCGGCAAGCGCGGCCAACGCAATGAGCCACGCCAGCGTCATTCTCGAGCGCCGATCCGTCATCGACCACAAGTCCCGAATCATCGGTTCCCCGCCTTTTCATCGTCTAATTCAGTGCCCCGCGGGGCGGATGGTTCGTCGTCGAGCGCGAACGCGCGCCACAAATCCCGGTAGCGGCCACCGCGCGCAAGCAACTCGTCGTGGGTACCCGCCTCCGCGACCGCTCCCCCGTCGAGAACGAGGATGCGGTCGGCGTTGCGGATCGTGCTCAACCTGTGAGCGATCACAATCACCGTCCGTGAACGGGCCAAACGCTCGATTGCGGACTGGATGAGGGCCTCGGAAGCCGGATCCGCGTAAGCGGTTGCCTCGTCGAAGATGAGCACCGGCGCGTCCGTGACGATCGACCTCGCGATGGCCACGCGCTGCGCCTCACCACCGGAAAAGGTCACGTCGACGTTGACCACCGAATCCAGGCCCTTCGGCAGCGCCGCGATGACCGCATCGAGGTTCGCGAGCTTCGCGGCCGCCATGATTTCGCCGTCGGTGGCGTCTCTCCTGGCCAGCCGGATGTTCTCCCGCAACGGCAGCGTGAGCAACTGCGGATCTTGGAACACCACCGACACCGAGCGGTGCACGTCACGCACGGCGATGTCGCGAAGATCGGCGCCGCCCAGCAGCACCGAGCCTTCAACGGGGTCGTAGAAACGCGCCAACAGCCGGGCGACGGTGGACTTTCCGGAACCGGAGGACCCCACCAGCGCAGTGAGGGTCCCCGGTTCAAACGTCGCGGACATCCCGTCGAGGACCCGCGGCCCATCGCCGTAGGAGAAGACCAGGTTCCGGGCCTCGAGCGCGCCTCCGCGCGCGGGCACCGGATCGGCGGGCTCGACGATCGGCGGCGTGCCCAGCACCTCCGCGATGGACTTCAGGGCAGCGATCCCCGCGATGATGGGTTCGGAGTTCATGGCCACCCGCACGATCGCCGCGGAGAGTCCAAGGCCGAGAACCAGCCCGGCGACGAGCCCCTCCGGTAGGCCGCCCGCGGCGTCCCTCAGAGCGAGGCCGGCCCCGCACACCACTGCGAGGACTGTGATCGGGGACGTCACCACGTCGATGACCCCGAGATAGATGTTCGACTGCCGGGACCAGGCAGACCACGCACGGACGAACGACAGCGCCGCGGCATCGTAGCGACCCGCGCCCTGGTTGGCGCGTCCGAAGGACTTCATCACTGAGATACCTCGCACCAACTCGATGACCGCAGCCGTCACTCCTTCGGAGGCTCGCTCGTAGTCGCGCTGAAGACCGGCTCCGCGCGAAATCATCACACCCATCAGGGCGAAGGTGACCAGCACCGGGACGACCGCCACCGCCGCGATCCGCCAATCCACCGCGACGAGCGCGATGAGGGAAAGCAGGGGAACCAGCACCGCCACCACGGTCTCACCGACGGTGTGGCCCATGAGCTGGTGGACAGCCGCGACGTCCTTCTCAACCGACCCGATGATTCCCGACGAGCGCCGGGCGTCCAGCCAGCCCAGCGGCAACTTCCGGATTTGGGCGACCAGCTGGCGCCGGAGGTGGAGCTGCAGGTCGTTATCCGCCCGGTGCGAGAGCATGCCGGCGGCGCCGTCCGCGGCCATGCGCACCGTTGCGGCGACGACGATGACAGCCACGGCCAACCACGTCCGATGCTCCGGGGCCTCCGGGTACGTCATCGCGATGTCGATGATGCCGACCAGCGAAGCGACGGTAGCCACCGACGACAGGACGGATAACGCGACCACCGCACGCATCCGGGTCCGGATCGGGGCGAGCAGCGACCACGGGCTTACGGTCCCGTCCACGGCGCTCACTTGCCCGCCTCCCCGATCGTGCTTTTCTTCGTGAGAGTGCAGAAGTACACCATGCCGGCGCGTGAGGCTCCGCCCAGCTTCAGCCCGTTGGCTTCGGCGAGGTCCTCGAGCTCGCTGTCCCGGAACACCCGGTGGCCCATCTTCGCCATGATGGCCATGTCGACCCGCTCGTACACGTCGGGATCCTCGGCGAACGTCTGCACGTAAGCGATGCCGTCGTCGGCGAGCAGCCCGGCGACCCTGCCGAGCGCGGCACCCGCATCCTTCATTTGGTGGAGCGCGCCGCACACCCAGATTTCATCGGCCCCGCCGGTCTCTCCCGCGAGCGGCGCGAGGACGTCGGCGACGTGGAATTCCGTCCGGGCCCCGAGCCCTTCGACGGCGGCGCGTTCGCGGGCGATGCGGATCGCATTGGGCGACAGGTCGTAGCCGACGATGTTCGCCCTGCGATAGCGAGGCTCGGCGGCAAGCATGCGAGCGAGCCACCCGGTTCCGCAACCGAGGTCGAGAACCCGGGCTGGCGCATCCGGCCCGGGATCCAGCGCACGGAGCTTCCGATACACGGCGGCGGCGTCCATCGGTTCACGCGCATAGCGGCTGAGGAACCTCGGCTGGACCTTGTCCTCGTAGGCCGCGAGGAGTCTGCGGTTGTTCTGGACGATCTGGGCAATCGACTTCATCTGGTTCTGTCTCCGGGTGTGTGGGCCGCGTCCACGCGGCGGTTTCGGGTTAGGTGCTCGGGTTCGCGGGCCGTCATCGGCGGCGCCGCCCCGTGGACGTGCCCGTCATGCAGACTCCCCCGGCCTGATTTTCACGGCGATGCCCCACGCCGCGAGCACGGCGATGCCTAAGAACCAGGCCGCGCAGACCACCAGACCCGCAGCCCCGGTGCCGTTGACGGCCTCGCCGGCCGCGGATACGGGGGTGTGCCCGGCGATTCCGCGCAGGAGAGGACGGAAGTGGTCGGCGGGCATGAGCACCGTGTTGACGAACATCGCAACGATGATTAACGGGATGAGAGCCACGGAACCCTGGGGGCTGGTGATGGAGAACGCGATGTACGTGCCGGTGCATGCGGCCGCCGCGGCAACCATCGCGCCGGTCACCGCGATCCTCCACCACCAGGACACCTCCGGGAGGCCGTCGGACAGCAAGGCGGCCACCGCCGCGACGACGACCGTCATCGCCATGATCCGGATGAACTCGGCAATAATCCGTGCGGCCGGCACGGCCGCGTACGGTGACGGCATGGTGATTAACCGCTCGTGGAAGCCATTGCTGCGTTCAACGAACACGGTGGACGATCCCGTGATGGCCAGGATGAACGCCCACGCCGTCACGACCAGGATGACCGCGTTCCGGAGTTCGAACTCTCCGGTGAGCTGCCTGACCAGGCCACCGAACATGCGGTTGACGATGAACAGGTACACGAGCGGAGCAATGAACGTCATGAACCAGAAGTCGGAGCGCCGCAGCCAAATGTGGACGATGCGCCGCAGATGCACGGAGACGGCGTCGATCATGATTCGCTCCTCGAGGTGAACCGGCGGATGAACAGGACGATTCCGGCGACCACCGCGACGCCGAGCCACAGGGCTGCCTCTTCCCCGGCGCTATCCGGGAAGGCGTCCGGGGACGCCGCCCTGATCACCTCGATCATCGGCGAAAACGGCATGTGACGTACGACGTCGCGCAGGGAGCCGTCCAAAGCGGTCGCCGGAATGAACGCGGTGGAGAACATAAGCAGCAGCATTTCCAGCGCCTGGATCGATGAGGCCGTCGACACCGGGGCGGGCACCATCAGGATCACCCCGTCCGTGACCAGGGACAGGACCGCCGCGGCGAGCAGCGACCACAGGACAGTCCACGCGACGTCACCGACAGCCATGTCGAGTCCACAGGCCCACGCGACGACCAGCAGCGCCGCGATCGACGCGGACATCCGCAGCAAATCGGTGGCGAGCCTGCCGGCGACATAGCCGCCTGTGGCCCCGGGCAACACGCGCACGCGGTCAACAAGCCCGGATTCGACGTCCTGTCCCACCGCCATCGCCGACGCCGCGGCGGTGAACATCGCCGCCTGGAACAGGCAGCCGCCGAGCACGAAACGCAGGTACCCGAAGCCGGATTGCCCCGCCGAGTACCCAAACACCGCGTACAGGCACAGCAGGAAGAGGGGCGGAACTACGAACATGGAGATCAGCGACGCGGTGTTGCGTCGCAACAGCAGCAGATCCCGACGGAGAAACGCCGCGACCGACGTCGCCCTCATCGCGCCGCACCCCCTGCGTTCATCGATATGAACACCTCGTTGAGGGTGGGCGGCGACACGCTCAGCGAATCCGGCAACGCTTCCGAGGCCTCCATCGCCCGCGCCACCGCCTCGAGGATCCGTGGCCCGGGGTCGACGTCGAGGGACACCGACTTCCCCGCGACGCGGGCGCGGTCCAGGCACGTTCCCCCGAGGCAGCGGGCGAATGCCTCCGCCCCGGCGGCGGTGGCGAAGGACACGCGGAGCACGTGCGACCCGAAGTCGCGGCGCAATTCCTCCGGCGTTCCGCTGGCGACGATGCGGCGGTCCTTGAGCAGATGGACGTGGTCTGCCAGCGCCTCCGCCTCTTCCAGGTACTGGGTGGTCAGCACCAGGGTCATTCCGTCGTCCCGCAGCTGCCGGATGAAGCCCCACAGCTCTTCGCGGCTGACCGGGTCCAACCCCGTCGTGGGTTCGTCGAGGAACAGCAGCCTGGGCACGACGCACAGCGACGCGGCGATGTCGAGGCGCCGCCGCATGCCACCCGAATAGGCCGACACCAACGTCGAGGCACTGTCTGCGAGCGAGAATTGCGCGAGTAGTTCCGTCGCGCGGGCGGCCGCGTCGGCGCGGTCGAGTCCGCGCAGCCGCCCGAAGAACTCCAGGTTCTCCCGGCCGGTGAGGTTCTCGTCAATCGCCGCGAATTGGCCGGTGGTGGCAATGTCGGCGCGCACGCCCACCGGATCCTCTTTCACATCGCGCGAGAAGATGCTCACCTCGCCGGAGTCTGCGGTGATGAGCGTCGACAGGATTCGGATGAGAGTGGTCTTGCCTGCGCCGTTGTGGCCGAGGAACGACACAATCGCCCCGGCGGGCACGGTGAAACTCACGCCGTCGAGCACATGCTTGCGCATCCGGGCACCGCGCTTTCCCTTGCGCCCGCCGTCCGGCGGGGCACCTGCCCCGCCTTCGGGCGCGGTGCCCGCTTTGCCCGCAATCGGGTAGCTCTTCGTGAGGTTGCGGACGACGATCGCCGCACCTCGTTCAGCTTGATCCGTCATCGTTTCCCCTTTTCTTTGGAATCGCAGTGGGCCGCTGTCGGCAGCGGCCCCGTGGTCGGGTTGTCATGCGGCACCTCGATATGGATGCCCGCATCGCGGGCGAAGGCGAGGACCGGTTCGAGGAGCCGGGGGTGGCCGACGAGATCCCGGCACCCCGGCGTGACCGGCTTCCCCGCCACCGCCACAACGGTGGCGGCAGCAATCGCCGCGGTCATTTTGTAGGAACCCGGGCCGGTCGCCCGGACGACGGTCGTCTCGGCCGACGGCCCCGCATCGCCCGCGCCGGCGGACGACAGTGCGACGACCAGCTCGGCGGGTTGCGGAGTGCCCTTCGCCCGCGCCTTCCGCGATGTCACGGCCGCCCCGAGACGGGCGAGCAGACCGGAGACAACGGGCATCGCGTACAGTCTCGACGTGCAGATCTTCTCCACCAACGCATCGGGGAGGGCATCGAAGGCGACGTGGTAGGAATATCCACGGATCGAGGGGCACACCTCGCGTACGACGTCGACGTCCGGGCATTCGTAGCCGATTCCGCTTTGCGACGACACCGGGTTGCGCCGCACTTCGACAATGGCGCCGCCGAGCATCGCGCGGTATCCGCCGCGAATGGTCCGGAACATCGACTCGACCGACGCGGCCCCGGATTCCTGGTCGGCGCCGATTCTCAGATCGACCCGCACATCGCGGACCTCTTCGACCCCCGCAGCGCGGGCCCCGAGAATCAACAGTGCCGTCGACAAGCCCGGGCACAGGCCGAACCCGGTGAGCACGGGAACCCCCTCCCGCCGGGCATCCCCGTCGAGGGCCATGATTGCGCGGCGGGCGTCGATCGAATCGTTGACGTCGATGTATCCGGTGCCTGAGTCAATGCACGCACGGGCGAGTGAGTCTGCGTGCACCTCGAACGGGCCGGTGCAGTTGACCACCCAATCGTGTTTGCGGAATACCCTGCAGATCTCGTTGTGGCCGGCGGCGATCCTCAGCGGGAAGTGCCGCCCCGGGCCATCGTCCGGTTTCTTTCGGGAAGTGTAGGCCAGCTCGATCCCGTCGACGGCGCCGAGCATCCCCCGGACGAGCCGTCCGGTGACGCCGGTACCTCCGGCCACCAGCACTTTCACAGGTTCGCCCGCGTCGCGGTCCCGTGCTTCCCCGCCGTTTCGTCGATCAGTCACTTTCCATCTCGTTTCCCCGGTCCCGCGACCGGTCGATTCCATCGGACGACGGGTCCACTGCCCTGTCGTCCGTTTCCGGCGCCCGGCGCCGGTGTTCGATGTACTCCCCGATGAGAGCCCCAGTCAGCGCGGCATCCTCTCCGAGGACGAACGAATAGTGGTTTCCCGCGACGCCGGCGACGCAGAGGTCATCGACGAGGTGGTCCCGCCACTGGTCGTGGTTGTGAGCCTCGCCGTCATCGGGGAAAACGAACAGCGCCTCCCTCACCCGCCCCTCGGGCCGGTACCGGGTGCGGGCATCGATGAGCGAGCGCAGCGAGTTGAACTCCGTCGCTGTCACCCGGTCGCCGGAAAGCCCAAGGTCCTCCAGGAGCGTCGGTGCGACCGCTGCGGCCAGGGCACGCAGGCGGGCCCCTCGTTCCTCATCGGTCTCGTCGACCCCGCCGAACTCCGCCCAGAGGCGGGCAACCGGCGTTCCGTGCGGGAGATCGGCGATCGAGGGCATCACCCGGGACAGCAGCCCCTTTTCGGATTCCGCGTCGAAATCCCCGACGTCGACCGCGATCCCCGGAGCCAGGCTGTCGAGAAACACCAGCGCAGGATCGAGATCGGCCAAACGGAGCGCCATCTCGGCCGCGATGGTGCCGCCGAGGCTCCATCCAACGATCGCAGGGGCGGCACCGTCGACGAGCACCTCGCGGACCCGGCCCGAATAGTGGGCCGCGATATCGCCGATGCCGATAGCGTGGGGGAATGGTCTCTCGAACTCCGCGAAGCCGACGCCCCACACCTGCCCGCCACCGGGGATCGCGAGTGCCAGGTCTCGGTAGATGTCGACGGTGCCGAATCCGCCGTGGACGAGGAAGATCGGGCGCGCCTCATCACCGCTGCGCAATAGGACCAGCGAACGGTCCGCGGCCGACGCGCCGGGATCATCCGCGTCCCGCCGGTCGGTCGGCGTGGTCGTCGACTGGCCGACGAGCTCTGCCACGCCACGTGGCGTCGGCTTGGCCAGCGCTTCCGCGAGCGGCACCGACGCCCCGGTGATGTCCTGGATCCGCTGCATCAGTTTCACGAATCCCAGGGAGTCGTAGCCGAGGAGGAACAGGTCGTCGTCCGCGCCGGCTTCGGCGCCGCCGAGGTCGGCCCGGACTATCCCAGTGATGACCGTCAGGTATCCGCGAACTCGGCCCATCAGGTCCCCGGATGCGATCCTCGAGATCGCGCCCGCCCTGTCGCGCTCTGCCGATAACACGCCCGCGACGCCGTCGTCGATCACCCCACCGCCGGAAGAAGTGCCCCCGACCGCCAGGCGCAGGTGCCGAACCTGGCCGACGCTCAGCGGCGCCGCTTCGGAGCAGCCCCCGGCGAAGCCCGACACCGACCTGATGTAATGGTCGAAGATGTCCTCCACCAGTTCCGGTTTCAGGATCTGCTCGACGAAATCCCAGGCGACGTTGATACGCCCGTCGACCTCCATCACCTGGTTGTCCAACAGCACCTGCGGAGTCTGGGAGATGGCGTAATCGACGTCTCCCAGGACGTGGGCATCCTTGCCCGAGCCATCGCCTGCCGCGGCCCCCTCGCCGAACAGCAACGAGGTGTACACGAACGGCGCTATGGCCTGTCCGACGGGCAGACCCCGGTGGCGCGCGATGGTGCCGAGCAACGACACCCCGGAGTACCCGGCCGCCATGTGCCCGAGCAGCCGGTTGCGCAGTTCCGCCGTCCACCAACGGAGATCATGGTCGGCGGCCGCTTTTACAGGCATCAGAATGACGCCGGTGAAATCACCGAAGACGCCGGCGACGTCGGCGATTTCGGAATCACGGTTGTACGTGGTGATGTTGATGCCGACCGAATCCCCCTTCGACCACAGCGACAGGCTCGTCGCATAGCAGGCGAGAAGCAGTGCGGACACGCTGCCGTCGGCGGCGCTGGCCCTTTCCCGCAACAGTGCGGTTTCCTCAGCGGTGAACGTGTACGACAGGCGACGCATCCGCGGCACATCCACGTCCGCGGCCGCACCGCTTGATGGAAGGGTGTTGCCGGGCGGGAATTCCTCGACCACCGTCCGAGTCAACGTCTCTTCGCCCCGCCCGACCGCCGAAGCTTCCCGACGCTTCATCTCCAAGACGTACGTGCGGTAGTCGCCAGTGACGGGCGGAAGCTCCGTTCCTCGGTACAGCTTGTCCAGGTCGTCGATGAAAATCCGCTGGCTCGCCCCGTCTCCGATGATCATGTCCACGCTGAAGAACAGGCGGTGCCGCCCGTCCGGGAGCGCGAACGCCGACAGATGGAACAAGGGCCAGCTGCCCAGATCGAATACCTGGTGGCTCAGCTCATCGCGCTTGCGCCGCACCGCCTCGACCACGGTCGCCTCATCGGCGGTCCGGTAGTCGGCGACATCAATACGGTAGCGCGGAACCTCCGGCAGGATCCGCTGCGTGGCTTGTGCGGTGAACACGACGCGCAGCATCGGATGCCTGCGGATTAGCTTGTCGAGGGCGTCTTCCAGGCGATCGATGTCGGTACCGGGTTCGGTGACGGATTCGATGTAGTAGTGCTCGGTGACGCCGCCCAGCTCGAACCCAGAGTTCCGGCCAACGTAGTAGGCCTTCTGCATGTCAGTCAAGGGGAACGGCGCGTGGGGGTCATCCCCGAATTGTTCCACCGGATCCTTTCCGTGGGCACTCGCGGGGCATTCTCGGGCGCCTCCTGCGGCTGAACCGGCACCGACGGCACAATCGGGGGAAGGCACTGCCTCGGAGACGGCTTCAGACTCGGCCCCGGACTCCCGCATGGCATCTGAGACAAGGCCGGCGATGTGCGCGATGGTCGGGTCTTCGATGACGTCGCGGAAACGGAGCCGGACTCCCGTCTTCTGCCGGATCGCGCGCATCATAACCTGGAATTGCAGGGAATCGCCGCCGCGGCGGAAGAAGGACTCTCCCGCGCCGCACGCCGGATCCGCGGCACCCGTCGACGGGGCTTCCCCGAGAATCTCGTCGAAGACTCCGGACACCAACTCGATCGCCCCGGGGTCGGCGACGGAACCAGCCGAGCCCACGGCTCCGGCCCCCGCCCCGGCGACCTCGCCATCGGCCGTTGCCCCGCCGCCCGCGGCGCCGACGTGCCTACGAATTTCCTCCTGATCCAGTTTCCCGTTGACGGTAACGGGCAGATGCGCCACCGGCAGCAGGACCGTCGGTACCATGTACGCTGGCAAGCAGCGGGCAAGCTCGGCCCGGACGGCATCCCGCGAGCCGGTCATATCGTCCACCGGAACGTAGAGGCACGCCAGTAGTCCCCGATCGCCCGATTCGACGACCGCCGCCATCGACGCGGTCACCAGACCGGACCGCTCGAGGACCGATTCGATTTCTCCGAGTTCGACGCGGAAGCCCGCGATTTTCACCTGTCGATCGCGGCGGCCGAGAAATTCCACAAAACCCTCCGCGTTGAACACGCCCACGTCTCCGGTCCGGTAGCAGCGACCGATGCCTGGGACATACCCGAAGGCGGCAGCGGTCCGCTCCGGATCGGCCGCATACCCCTGCGCGACGCCGAGACCGCTGATGTGGATTTCCCCCGGCACCCCGACAGGGCAATGCACCCCGTCGGGCGCGAGCACGTGGATGCCCTGGTTCGCCAGCGGGTACCCGTAGGGAATGCGGTTTTCCAGGCTATCGCGTTGCAACGGGTAGTGGATGGACCAAATGCTTCCTTCGGTCGCACCGCCCAGGCTATTGATCGACGCGTTCGGGAACATGGACATGGCGCGAGCCGGAAGCCCCGCTGCGATGCGATCGCCGCTGAGCAATACGGTGCGCACATCCGGGAACACGTCGTCGTCCGTCGCCCGGACCAGGGCGAGCTCCAACAGGGCGGGCGCGGAGTTCCACAGCGTGACCCGCTCTTCCCGCAAGACGTCGAGGATTTCATCGGCGTTGCGTTCGTCTCCGACCATCGTCACCGTCGCGCCTGCCGCGAACGCACCGAACACGTCGTAGACCGACAGGTCGAATCCCAGCGACGACAATCCGATGATGCAATCGGCGGAGGGGACCCCATACCGCCGGTTCACGTCGAGGATGGTGTTGACACAGTTGCGATGACTGATCCGCACACCCTTTGGCCGGCCCGTGGTCCCCGAGGTGAAGATGACGTAGGCAAGGTCGTCAGGGGCAGTGCCGGGCGAAGAGTGCGCACCCGCGCTGCCCGCGCGGTCGCAGACTTCCGCGGCTGCAGGCTTGCCGACGCCCGCTACTCCGCTTTGGTCCAGTTCATCGATCACGCCGGTGTCCAGAATCGGGCCCGCCGCACCTGAGGCTTCCACTACGTATTCTTGTCGCTGCGCCGGCATGCCCGCGTCGACAGGCACGAATGCGGCTCCCGCACGCAATGCGCCGACCATGTTGACGATGTCGTCGGGATGCTTGGTGTAGCGCACGATCACCGCATCCCCCGCCCCGACGCCGGAATCCGAGAGTTGGCGGGCGATGCGTCCGGCCCTGGCCCAGACCTCGGCGTAGGTGTACGAGATGCCACGGGCGGCGAGGCGCACGGCCGGCGCATCCGGAGTCGCCGCGCATGCGGCTTCGACAAGCGAAACCAGGGTGTCATCGTGGATCGGGCCCGCAGCGTCGTTGTAGCGGGCGACGGCCCTCTCCGTCTCCGCATGACGGATGGGCAGAGCCTCTCCCCCCTCCGCCACCACGTCCAGGGCCTCCGCAACGGCTCCGAACATCGCATCTACCGCAGGGAAGTAATCGTCGACCACGTCCCACGACAACGCCATCCCGCCCGATGCCGGCATCACCTGGATGTCGAGGCACACCTGCGCGGTTTGCGTGTAGACGCGTTCGATGACCGGGCTGCGCCCGCTTCCCCGCTCGCCGCCGAGGTAGCTGGTGAACACCACCGGAGCGGTGGCCTGGGACTGATTGGCCGCGTCCCGGAGGAATCGCTGTAGCACCTCCACACCGGAAACGCAGCGGTGGGACAGCCCTTCGCGGATGTCCAGGTCGATCGCCTCCGCCAACCCGTCGATGGTCGCTGCTCTCCCGGCGTCGACGCCGACAAGCATCGATGAAGTGAAATCTCCCATCACCCTCGTGCCCGCGGCGAGGCCGCTGCGTTCGCTGACAGTCACGTTGACCGTCAACGCGGATTCGGGCAGCCACCTGCAGACGACGGCGGCGTTGACGGCCATCACCAGCGACGACAGGGTAACTCCAATGCGGCGGGCACGTTCGCTGAGCTTGGCGGTGACCTCCGCGTCGAGCACCGTGCCCAAGCGCCGGGTCGACCAATCGTCGCCACCCCCCACGGCCGCCGGGAACTCCGGACGCCGCGGCAGATCTGCGGCCTTCTTCTCCCAGTAGGCGAGGTCCTCGGCCCGTTTCCCGTCGCGCCGGCGCGCAGAGATTGCCGCCAGGGCATCCCCATATCTGGAAGCCGGAGCCGGCGGCTCCCCGGCCAGCAGGGATTCGAGCTCGTCGAAGAACAGGTACACCGAACCCGCATCCATGACGATCATGTTGAAGTAGATGAACATCCTGCACCCGCCCGCATCTGCGAGCAGCCTCGCGGCGACCATGGGGCCGTCCTCGTTCGACGATCGCGCCGCGGTTCGCATGTCCCGACGGATCTCCCCCACCGCCGCGTCGATATCGTCGCCGGACCCGACTACCTCGACGGTGGCGAGGCACACGCCGGTCGGGCTCAAGACCCCGGCATCGACGTCGAGCCGATGGAACAGCACGTCGTGACGCCCGAAGACCGCCCGCACGGCCTCCTCCACCTGCGGCAACGAATAGTCGTGCCGGGATTCCGCGTAGATGTACGTCGCTTGGCCACCAAGCTCGATGTCCTCGTCCGCGCCGAGCAGGTAGGCGGTCTGGATTGGATTGAGCGGGACCGCATCCGCGGGACCAGCCCCATTTTTGCCGGCACAGCCGTCATCCGACTCACCCGTCGCTACAGCGGGATCGGCCCCGGCAGCGGCGCCTGCGGCAGATCCGGCATCAGCGCCACCCCGGGCGGCGTCGATGACGGCCGCCAAATCAGCGACCGTGACCCCGGGGTCCATCGCCGCGTAATCGATGGTGACCCCGTACTCGTCCTCCAGCGCCAGCAGCATCTGGAGGAAAGTCAGGGAGTTCGGGATGTGGTCGCGGAGTTTCACGTCCGCCGAATCCAGGTGCACGCCGATGGCGTCGGCGATGGACTCCGACAGCCGTTCGGGGGCGACTCGAGCCCCGGTGCGGGCTCTTCCCACGGCGGTAGATGCGACGGCCGGCGCGATCGTTTCATTGGTCATCGTCATCGCCTCAGAGCAGAGCCTCGAGCTTGCGGCGGAGCTTCTTGCCGTTCGACGCGACGGGCAGCTCGTCGACCCACAGAACCCTGGAGACGGGCACCCCGGCGACGCGCATCAGCTCGGTCGTCGCGGACCGGGCCACCGCCTGTTCATCGATCGGAGGCTCATCCCCGTCCGATTGCCCGGCACCGGTCGCATCGTCGGCCTTACGATCGGTCGGGGTCCGCCTGGCCAAGAACACGGCGATCTCCTCTTCGCCCGTGGCTGGGTTGCTCCGGCCGAGAACGGCAACATCGCGGTCAAGCACATTCTCCAGCACGGCTTCCAAATCAGCCGAATAGTAATTCCGGCCGTTGACGAAGATGATGTCCTTCTTCCGGCCGAGGACGAACAACTCGCCGTCGCGGAGAATGCCCATGTCCCCCGTTGCGAACGCCCCATCATCGGTGAGCTCGTGCTCCACGATCCCCTCTGCTGTGATCGCGGCGCGGGTCATCGGAGCGCCGGCGATGTGGATTTCACCGACGGTGCCGTCGCCGAGGACCCCGCCCCCGTCATCGCGGATGGTCAAGGAAATCCCCGGGACGGCCTTGCCCAAGGCGACGAACTCAGCTCCGGACTCGCTCTCGATGTCCTCGAAACGCTGCCCCGTGGCGATGCCCGTCCGGTCAAGTCGCACCGTGGACAGACCCGAGTAGATATCCCGGGTCGTGACCAGCAGGCAAGCTTCGGACATTCCGTAGGCGGAGGTCAGGGCATCCTCCCGGAGGCCCATGGCGGACATCGCCGCGAGGAACTTCCGGGCCAATGGAGCGTCGATGGGCTCAGAACCGCTCATCAGCTTCTGGACGTTGGAGAAGTCGTAACCGTGGTCATCCCCGAGGGGCCGGCGCTCGAGATGGCGCAGGAAATGCTTGAACGCGAAGTTCGGGCACACTGTCACCGTCGGCCGGTGCCTGGTCACGGCCTCGAACCACCTCGGGGGATCGGCGACCACCTCGGAAACCGGCAGCAACACCTGGTCGTACCCACGAAAAAGGGCGTAGACGTGGAAGCCGATCAGCGAAAGGTTGTGGGTCAAAGGCAGCCACGTGAGCATCTTGTTCTCGTACCGGTGCGCGTGGCGTGGGATCGTCGCGCGCAGACCGTTCAGCACGGACTCGTTGGTTACGATGACGCCCTTTGGCGATCCCGTGGAGCCGGACGAAAACTGGATGAGGGCTTCGCCTGCCGTCCCACCTCGCACCGGGAACGCGGGGACCGCCCCGGCGCCATCCCCGGAATCCACGTCACCCGCCTGAGAGAAGTCCGATTCAGCATCACCCGGCATCGCCGCAACCGGTTCCGCGGCAGCGTCATTGACGATGGACACGTCGAGCAGCCGGTCCTCGCCCACGACCACGGCACCGTTTGCGCCGGTGAGCAGCGTGTAACTGCGTTCGTCGACCAGGATCGGGGCCCCGGGCATCATGTCCGAGAGCGTCCGCACCCTGTCGACGTCAACCGGGCCCGACACCGGCGGCGCAAGCGCCGGAACCGCGCCGGCGTAGACGCAGCCCCAGAACGCCCGGATGAGCCCGCGGTTCTCCGAAACCTGGAAGATCACGCGATCGCCGGGGCCGATGCCGGCTTCGGCCAACCGAGTCGCAGCCGCCACCGCCTCCGCATGGACCCGGCCATACGGGACGAAGACGTCCCGCCGATTCTCGACGAAGGTGATCCCCTTTTTCGTCTCATCGGCCTTGTCCCGAAGCACGTCGCTGATGGTCCGGATCGTGTTCATTGGTACCTCTTTCGGTTGTCGGCGCCATGCCGGTGCCGGGCGGACCGGGCCCGCATGGCGTGACCCGGAGGATGTGTCTGAAGGGTTGAAAGGGTGAAGCAACTGGGTGGGGCGCGTCTCCGCACAAGCTCAGAAACGCTCGCGGGCCCGGGACCCGCCGGTTCCAGGCGCCCGTCAAGTCACTGCGGACACCAGGGCGGCGACGAAGACCGCGGCGGACGCTGCGGCCGCGAACCCGTCACGCACTCGCCAGGGGTGATCGGTGCGGAAGGTACGCCGCGGATAGAGGCCGAAGTTGCGCATCGCCAGGGTCAGGGACAGCTTTTCGGCGCAGCGCACGGCGCTGACGAACAACGGGAAAGCGATGCGCGCGGGCGTCGTCGCGCGAATGAAACCGGAGCGGAAAGACTGCTCCGGTCGCATCGAGCGCAATCTAATCGCCCATGTCAGCTGGGGGATTTCACTGCGCAGGAACGCTGCGATGCTCACCCCGGAAATCGCTATGGTGCACCATGTGTAGGGCACCCGGAGGCGTTGCACCATGGCGTCGAAAAGCTCCTCGACGCGCATGCACGCGGAGACCAGGACCGTCCCCGCGAACACGGCCATCAACAGCAGTCCGTGATGGATGCCGTGGCGGACGGCTTCCGACGCATCCCCATCTCCGTAGAACTCGGAGCGCCACCCGAGCAGGCCGAAGAACACCCCGATTAACAGGACAAGAAGGACCTTCCCCGCCGTCGCCCGAACGTCGCGTTCCGCGATCGCAGCGAGTGCGAGGAACGCGACCACCGTCAGGGCGAGAACGGCGTCTCCGCCGGAGAGCAGCGCGGCGACGAGGACGAACATCACCGCCGCGACAATCGTGATGGCGTTCAACCCCGCGCGCCTTCGAGCGGCGGATCCACTGGTCCAGGGGCTTTCGTCCAAGGACGTCCGTGCGCCGGCCGCGGGCAGTGCACGATCCCGCCGGGACGACTCCGGGGAAGCCGGCACGTCGGCTGCGGGACCGGACCAGGCGACCTTCCCTTCGGCGACGATGCTCGCCCGATCCGCCCACGTTCGCGCGGCACGGCGGTCGTGGCACGTGAACACAACGGTTCCGCCGGCCCCGGCGTATTCCGCTAGGGCATCCAGTACGATGCGCGAGCTCGGCGAATCCAGGTGCGCCAACGGCTCGTCGAGAAGCAGCAAACGGCGATTGGCCGCCACCGCCAGGAAGATGCCCAACCGTCTTTTCTGTCCGCCCGACAGGACGAACGGCGAGACGGGGTCAAGTGCCCGGGGGCACAGGGCTTCCCGCAGTTTCCGCAGCTCATCGGCGCCGAGTGGTCCGTGCGGGTCCGTGCCGGCCAGCGCGGAGTCGATTTCCGCGGCGACGGTCGCGCGGGTGAACTGGTGCTCGGGGTTCTGGAACGCCAACGACGCGAAGGCGTCGGGCACGCGCCGGGCGGACGCGCCGTCAATCCGGAGGTCCGCTCCCGCCGTCATCTGGCCCGACAGCACCGCCAGCAAGGTGGACTTACCGGCTCCGTTGGCACCGACTAGGGCATGAATCTCGCCCCGTTCCAGTGTCAGATCGGCCCCGTTCAGGATCCTCTCCCCGCCTCGGGCCACGTGGGTTCCGGTCAAGGCCAGCAGTGGAACGGCATCCGCCTCCGATTCCGGATCGGGACGGTCCGGCGCCCCCGTGCCCGGCGTACTGGCGTCCGGCGTTCCGGCGGTCGCGGCCGTCGTCGCAATGCCCTTCACCGCGATGCCATCCGGCGCTCCGTGGGCGGCGACGCTCCCGTCCGCATCGAGGACCGTCACCGTGTCGACCCACCCGTCGAACGGGCGGAGGTCGTGCTCGATGAGCAGGATAACGCGCCCCGGGGCCCGCAAATCACGGATGGCGGCGAACAGCGACCGGCGACCGTCCTCGTCGACGTGGGCCGCGGGCTCGTCGAAGATCATGACCTCCGGCGCCCTGGCCACCGCACCGGCGATGGCCATCCGCTGGCGTTGCCCGCCCGACAAAGCCCACGGATCCTTCTCCGCGAGCTCTGACAGCCCGACCTCCGATAGAGCCTCGGCTGATCGCTTGGCGACGATACCGGCTTCCACGAGGGAAAACTCGAGGGCCATGGCCACGTCATCGACGACTCGGAGCGTGAGCACCTGCGTCGCCGGGTCTTGCCCGACGAAGGTGACCCGGTCCCCGTCCACGGGGCGTTCGGTGCCGTCGGCATCGATGATGTGCACGAATCCGGCATGGTCGATGGGGATGTGCGAGGGGATCAGTCCAGCGATGAGGTGGGCCAGGCTCGTCTTTCCGCATCCCACGGGCCCCGTGATGGCGTTGATCGTGCCGAAATCGAAGGAGAGATCCACCATGTCGGGTGCCCATCGCCCATCGGCGTGCCGCACACCTGCACCACTAACCCGTAACCGGGCCGGGGCCGTCCCGCGTGTCGCACCGGCGCACGCGGGTGCTCCGCCGGTCACCGGGTGACCCCGCGGCTGCGAAGCCCCTTTGCGACGGCAAAGCCCAGGACCAAAAACACCAAGCTCGATGCCAAGGCTACGGCGAAGCTGATCAGGGTCATGGGCGTGGTCGGCGAGTCGACGCCGACTGCGCGCGGGGCCATCGTTCCCATCAGCGCGGAGAACAACATCGCCGAGGCCACGAACTGGGGACGCGTCCACCGCCGGTACAGGGTGACCATGAACGGAAGCTCGATGAGCAATCCTTCCATAATCAGCGCCCCGATTGCGGCGACGCCGAACGGGGTGGTCGCCGCGGACACGACGCCCATGGCAAGGCACGCGATGAGGCTCGCGCCAAGCTTGCGGACGACGATGAGGGGAACAACGCACTGCAGGAACCACAACCCGAGCGTCGCCGCGACGAGATAAACGTGGGCGATGCCGGCAAACACCTGCAGGTAGGTCAGGGGCACGATGATGAGAGACCCCGCAACGCCGATCGCGGCGGCGACGAGCATGTCGCGGGTGGATGGTCGGCCACCCGCTGCGACCGGTGCGACGTGCACCAACCGCCCGTCATCCGTCTGCGACGCCACCGCGTCCCCGGCTCCCCCTCCGGAGAGGGGTTCTCCGGTCGATCCACGTTTTCCGTTCATCGTCGCCGCCTTGCTTCCGTTGCCGATTCCCGATCGGGAACACCACCTGAAACAGTATTAGGTTAGGCAATGCTTATCGCCTTACGCCAGGCTCAATTTACTGAGCTTACCCCCGCCCTCCCCCGTTACCGTGATGGTGCCCCCTCACGGGGCGCGGTCACCGGGCCCGGCATGGCTTATCTGCGTGAACATTTCCA
>NZ_KV787366.1:19638-20146 GCF_001807075.1 Corynebacterium sp. HMSC14B06
CCAAGACACCGGCGACCAGCCGCAACAGAAGGACACCACCATGGAACCGTCCACAACACCCGAAATCATCATCGGCCTCGACGTCGGCAAAACCGGCCACCATGCCAGCGCGCTGACCAACACCGGCGAGAGAATTTACGACAAACCACTGCCCAAAGACGAAGCCGCACAGCGCGAAATCTTCGCGTCCATGCAGGCCCACGGCAGCGTTCTCATGGTCGTCGATCAACCCAACACGATCGGCGCCCTGCCCATCGCCGTGGCCCGCGACTGCGGTTGCACGGTCGGAGACCTCCCCGACCTAGCCATGCGAAAAGCAGCCGATCTCTACCCTGGACGATCAAAAACCGACCGCCGGGATGCATTCATCATCGCCGACACCGCCCGCACCATGCCGCACACACTGCGGGCAGTCGACCGCGACGACGAGACACTATCAGCGCTGAAGATGCTCGCCGGATTCCACGACGACATCGCCAAAGACGCCACCCGAACGAAAAACCGCCTT
>NZ_KV787367.1:0-1378 GCF_001807075.1 Corynebacterium sp. HMSC14B06
GGATTGCTCAGCGTTGCGCTGAGGCAAGATCCTGCGCAGTCACCAAACCATAGCGCCTCAGGCACTGATTACTCAGCGCTTGATGCATGGCCGGATGTCTCGCCGCTTTCCAGGCTCCGTCGTGGAAGCTTACTCGTGCAAGCCCCCTTTTCGAGACTCCCAGTCTGGACAGTTGGGCCATGCGGCCTCGCCGGCTATGCCAACGTTGCCAAAAGCATTTGCGCATATGGCGTCGCGTCCACTGGGAAAGCACGGTGAAGTCGCTCTCTACCGCCAGTCGGAAGTAACCGAACCAGCCGAACAGATATTTCCTCCACTGCTCCACCAGACCACGACTCGTAAGCCCTTGTCTGGCTGACCAGCATTCGCGAACACGTTTGCGATACCGCTTCACCGTTCTGCCCGACAGGTGATTGTTGCCCTCCTCATCGATCAGATAACCCAGAAAGGCACGCTCCCAAGGTCGGCCTGTGCCGCTTTTACTCGCGTTGACCTTCAGCTTCAGGTGTTTCTCGATCCAGCTTACGATGCTTTCAAGTACCCGCTCTGCACTGCGCTCACTTTCCACAAAAATCATCAGATCGTCAGCATAGCGGCAGAAGCTCAGACCACGAGCCTCCAACTCTTTATCCAGCGGGTCCAGATACAGATTAGCCAGCAGCGGGCTCAACGGGCCACCTTGCGGCACGCCCGCACTGCGCTTTTGCCGTTGGCCATTGAGAATCATGTCCGCTCGCACATTCGATCCCAGGTACTTGTTCAGCCGCTTGTCATGGATGTCGCGGGTAATGCGTGTCATGAGTCGGTCATGGCTGACCTCGTCAAAGAACGCTTCAATATCCACATCAACCACCCAGTTCTTGCCGCTGACCACGAATGCTTTCGCCGCCCTGATTGCATCAAGGTTGCTGCGACCGGGCCTGAACCCATAACTGTGATCACTGAAACCACCGTCCCATAGCTTTGTAAGTTGCTGACTCACCGCTTGCTGGATAACTCGATCCTGCGTATTGGGTATGCCCAGCAGCCGTTCTCCGCCATCAGGTTTACCGATCGTCTTACCCTTGATCGGGCCAGGCTTGTAACTCCCGGCCAGAAGCTTTTCCTTGATGCCCGGCCAATGCTTGACCAAGTGAGCCTCGATATCTTCGGTTGTAATACCGTCGACACCCGGCGCACCTTTGTTGGCCCGGACTTTCTTGAGCGCACGACGCATGTTGTCAGCCTCGACCACATGCTCCACGCTGACCCCACTCAGCACATCTCCCGCTTCATGTTCCGTCTGACACATCACTTGCTCTTTCCTTTCATGTCTTCATCGGGAATCCACCCGGGCGTTCATGTCCAGCCAACCCATTGTTGCCTAAGCATTTTTTTT
>NZ_KV787367.1:1398-1822 GCF_001807075.1 Corynebacterium sp. HMSC14B06
TTTTTTTTAGGTTCAGTTTCAAAGAGCTCTGGCTCTATGTTCAGAAGTCCATCAGGGGTGCTGCTTATCCTTCGGCCCTTTGCTCCAGGCACATTACTGCCCCTCTTCGCTACTACGGCCTCTGCTGACTTCTCGTCCACTGTCAGTGGTCGAGATCTCCCCGGGTAAGGTGCCGAAACCTTCGGCGCGTGCCGCCAGGCTCTACCTGATGCGTCTTTCAGTGACAGTTGGATTTCGTGGTTCCCAGAACACTAATCGCCCGCATCCGGCCTCGCTGCCTGTTCGTGTTCCTGCGGTCGCGCCTTTGCTACGCGCTTCTTTCAGCTTGGCCTCACGGCGTCCACCTTGCGTTTCGCTACAGTTGTCGTCACTTAGTCTGGCCACTGCTTTCAAGTGGCTGGTTTCGGCCCATGCCGGGCACACT